>JAGLUD010000496.1 GCA_023134935.1 Paracoccaceae bacterium
ACAAGCCACAAAGTCTGGAACGCGTTAGCACCGTCCAGCTCAGCGGCTTCGATCAGCTCCTCGGGGATTTCTTCGAAGAAGCGGATCAGGATGATCAGGTACCAAGCGTTAACCAGCTTGAACAAGATCACAGACCAGTAAGAATTCAATAACCCCAGCTTCTTCACGACGAAGTAGTCGGGAATTAGGCCAGGCTCAAACACGATAGTGATCAGGACAATGATGAAAAATATCCGGCGGCCAGGCAATTTTTGCCGTGACAACGCCCATGCCATCAAGGCCGTAAATATGATGTTAAGAAATGTGCCGACGCCCGTTATCAAAAGCGAGTTCATTAACCCGCGCCGCACAGCTGGATGATTGAACAGAATATCCCAAACATCCGTTGAAAGGTCATTCGGAATGATCGTCAGACCGCTCATCAACGGAACTTTAGAGGAATCCGATAGCGATAGCGCCAACAAGTTTAGAATGGGTTGCACCGTCACTACGACCATCAACAACAGGGATGAAACGATAATTACCTGTTCGATACGTTCGAAAGTTGTGCGATTATCAGCGGCCATTACCACACACCCTTTCCGGTTAACTTTTTCGAAAAGTTATGGGCAGCAACGATCATCACCAGACCAATTACGCCTTTGAATAAGCCAGCAGCTGTAGCAAGCGAGAATTGCCCCGTCTGCAACCCAATCCGATACACATAGGTATCAATGATATCGATGCGGTCGCGGATCGCATCGTTCGCAAGATTGAAAACCTGATCGAAACCGGCATTCAGAAACAGGCCGACATTCAGGATGAACAGCGTTGCAATCGTCGGAATAATCCCGGGGATAGTTACGTTGGTAATTTTCTGCCATCGGTTGGCCCCGTCCATTTCAGCGGCATCATAAAGCTGTGGGTCTATCGCCATGATTGCAGCAAAATACAGAAGCGAGTCCCAACCCGCACTGCGCCATATTTCAGAGAACACCAGCACCCAACGGATAGACCCTGAATCAGTCATAAACGGAACCGACGCCAAGCCAAACATTCCGCGGATATCGTTAACCGCGCCGTTTGAGGGCGAAAGCGCCGCGATGAAAATGCCTGCGATCACAACCCAAGACAGGAAGTGCGGCAGATAAATTGCGGACTGGATAAATTTACGAAGGCCAGTTCCACGAACTTCGTTAATCATAAGTGCTAAGAAGATAGGAACAGGGAACACAAAGAGCATTTTCATACCCGAAATTATCAACGTGTTTAGTAACACCTGCATAAATATCGGTGAGGAAAACAATGTTTCGTAATGCTTAAAACCAACCCAGATATTGTCACCAATAATACGAAAGTCTTCGAACGCAAGTTTGGCTTCCCAAATCGGCAAATAGTGAAACAAAGCAAAGTAGATAACCCCTGGCGACATCATAAGATAATAGGGCCACCAAGTCTTCAAACCACGCATGAACCGCCCCTCACTATTTGTGGGAACGTTCCCAGTGGGGCGTGTGGAACTTTTAATTTTGCTTCTTGTTAACATCAAAATCCTAACCTGTAGACGACATCTGCTTGGGTGCAGTGTCCTTGACGTCCAATAATGAACCTCGATCTGTCAGCTGGCATGGCAACACGATACGTTCATGCGTTACACGCCCTGAAACCTGATCAAGAAGTAGATCCATTGCCCTGTCGCCGATCTTCCTTGCAGGCTTCGATATTGTAGTAAGACCCGGGTCGGCGAACACACCTGCCGGAATTCCGTCAAACCCTAAAATCGAGACATCTTCGGGGCATCTCAACCCTGCCTCGCGAACAGCCAGTAATGCCCCTAATGCCATCAAATCGTTTGCCGCAAACACGCAAATAGGTCTGTCACCGGAGCGTTTCAACAGGTTCTTCATAGCCTGAGTACCCGACTCAACAGTATACTCACCATCCTCAACCAACAGTTCTGCGGGATCAATGTTTCGTTCTATAAAGTAGTCATGTACGACACGCATAAACCGTACACGTGCCAGCCGTCCAAGCGGCCCCGCCAAGATCGCAGGTTGTGCATGACCCATGCTTTCAAGGTAATTCAAACC
>JAGLUD010000497.1 GCA_023134935.1 Paracoccaceae bacterium
GGGATGCTACTGGCTTACTCTGGAAACGATGTGCCCGTGACGGTTGTATTCACAAGTGGCAAGGACGCGAAGTCATTTAACTTCGACCGCACATTTCATTTCCCAAAAAGGGGTGACGTGAAATTCCGCTCGCGTATGGAGCATATTCACGACAACGTATTGGTGGAATTCATGAGGTTCGGCATCGGCTGGAAATTGGCGTATGAGTGGGATGGAAGCAAAGTCATTCTCGCGCATCGCGGATACGTCTGGCGCATATTTGGTATCATGATCCCCGTGCCGTTTGAGTGGATAATTGGAAAGGGGTACGCGGAAGAAACCCCTATTTCCGATGACAGTTTCAGCATGTGGACGCATTCCAAACATTTCTTATTCGGGAAAACTTTTGGGTATTCCGGCGAATTCAAAATTACGGAGGTGACATGCGACCAATCCTAATTCTGGGTGGCTACGGTAACTTTGGAAAACGTATCGCAAGGGCGCTGACGTCTGACGGAATTCCTGTAATTATTGCGGGACGGTCGCCGAAAAAAGCCGAAGATCTTTCACGAGAACTACCAGCATCATTAACCAAAATCGCGATATTTGATGCGTTTCTTGACCTAGATGTACACCTTGAAAAGCTTAAACCATCCGTTGTCATTAATACTTGCGGTCCGTTTCAATCCAGTGACTACAGCATTGCACAAACCTGTATTAGGCATGCCACTCACTATGTTGACTTAGCAGATGGCCGTGATTTCGTTGTCAGCATCGCTACGCTAGACGAACAGGCTAAAGCAAAGGGAGTCAGCGTGATTAGCGGGGCGAGCACGGTGCCCGGATTGTCTTCTGCAGTGCTGGAACACTACAAGCACGAGTTCCACGAAATTGATGAAATGAAGTACGGTATTAGTCCGGGCCAAAAAGCGGAACGCGGCCTCGCCACCACTCAAGGTATTCTTAGTTATGTTGGCAAACCGCTAAAGCCATTCTTGGGGCACGGGCGTGCGGCATATGGTTGGCAGGGTATCTATCGACAAAATTACCCACAACTCGGCAATAGGTGGATGGCGAACTGTGATATTCCTGATCTGGACCTGCTGCCGGAACACTACGGCATAAAGGCAATCCGATTTTCGGCGGGCTTGGAATTAGGCGCATTACATTTAGGCCTGTGGGGGCTCTCGTGGCTGGTTCGGGTAGGCGTGCCGTTAAATTTGCCGCGTCTGGCAAAACCATTATTGCTGGCCAGCAATTGGTTTGATGTGTTGGGTTCGGCAGATGGTGGAATGCACATAATTTTAACAGGTAAAGATCATGATGGGAAACCACACTCACGCAAATGGTTTATTGTTGCGAAAGATGGTGATGGCCCCGAAATACCCACCATACCGGCCATTATTCTAGCGAAAGATTTGGCGACCGGAGCGCCTGTTCAAATAGGAGCGCAACCTTGTATGGGTATCATCGATCTGGGTCGATACTTGGATAAATTAGAAAAATTTTCGATAGAGAGTTACGAAGGCTCTTGAGTGAGGGCAAACATAACTAGCCCAATCCACCGGATAGACTAGGGCTGACGAATCTTTTGTTACGTGCGTAAAAGCCGGATTCGAGCAACAAACGGAATACTCTATGCGTTAACGTTTTTGCTTCCGTCGCCGATGTTGCAGCTACTCAAATTGCAACTTCGACCGCATCGCCGCCATTAGCAGGCTTGGCATTGCTGGGTAGGTATAGAATGGCCGCTTCGGGGAATTACTGAACTGTTTTCTGTAAAACGCAGAGCAATAATGG
>JAGLUD010000498.1 GCA_023134935.1 Paracoccaceae bacterium
CGATGGGGCGTGACCTTAAGTTGTCCACGCAACGCATTGAAGGGTATCGTAACTTCGGGACCAAGCTGTGGAATGCTGCGCGCTTTGCGGAGATGAACGAGTGTAAGCCGAGCACCGACTTTGACCCCTCAAAAGTCACCCAAACCGTCAACCAATGGATCGTGGGCGAGACTGCGCGGGCGCTTGAAGGCTTCGATACGGCGCTGAATGCTTATCGTTTTAACGACGCCGCAAACGGGCTTTATGCCTTCGTTCGCGGGCAGGTTTGTGACTGGTATGTCGAATTTGCCAAGCCGCTTTTCCAGTCCGAAGATGCGGCTGTTGTGGCGGAAACGCAGGCGACTATGGCGTGGGCGATTGACCAGTGCCTGATCCTGCTGCACCCGATTATGCCTTATATAACCGAGCAGCTTTGGAGCGATATTGCAGATCGCCCCAAGATGCTGGTCCACGCCGATTGGCCGGAATACACCAGTGCTAACCTCGCAACGCCAACTGCGGATTCCGAGATGCGCTGGGTGATTAGTCTTATCGAAAGCATCCGTTCTGTTCGCGCCGAAATGCGCGTGCCAGCCGGTGCGAAAATCCCGATGGTGCAGTTGCAGCTTGATGATACGGGCAAAGCGGCGCTTGAACGCAACGCGATGCTGATCCAGCGGATGGCGCGGATCGAGGATATTTCCGAGGCAAGTGATGCACCTAAGGGTGCGATTACGATTGCGGTTGAGGGTGGCACGTTCTGTTTGCCTCTGGCTGATATTATCGACATCGACGCTGAGAACACGCGGCTGTCAAAGGCCATCGAAAAGCTGACGAAAGAAGCGGGAGGCATCAAAGGCAAGCTGTCGAACGAGAAGTTCACCGCCAAAGCGCCTGCTGCTGTGGTCGAGGAAAATCGCCAGCGGTTGGTGTCTGCCAATGAGGAAATCGAAAAACTCGAAGCGGCGATGCAGCGTTTGGCCGATTTGGGGTGACGTAGCCGCGAAAGCATTGTTATCTAAAGGGACGCCGTTGTGCGTCCCTTTTTCATGGAGCCTGTTGTGAGCAAACCTCTCATTGAACGTTATGATTTCATTTTGCTTTTGGGCGGCCTGTCCGCGCTGACAGCCCTGACAATCGACATCACGGCCCCGGCGACGGGCGTGATTGCGCGCGACCTGTCGGTGGCCGAAAGCCTCGGTTCGATGATCGTTGGCGTTTACTTTTTGGCGTACGGTGTCGGGCAGTTGTTTTGGGGGCTGTTGTCGGACGCCTTCGGGCGTAAAAAGGTGCTGTTGATCAGTTTGGCACTGTTTGCGGCGGCATCAATCGGTGCAGCGATGGCGACGGATTTCTGGATGTTGATCGGATTTAGGGCGGCGCAAGGCTTGTCCGCAGGCGCGCCGGTGATTGCCCGCGCGATAGTGCGTGATATTGGAAGCGGTGTCGTGGCTGCGAAATTGTTGGCGGTTTTGATGGCGGTGATGGCCATCGCGCCAATGATTGCGCCGATAATGGGAGCGGGGCTTCTGGTGTTGTTCTCCTGGCGGGCGATCTTTGTGTTTCTGGCGCTATTCGGTATCGCGTTGCTGTTACTTTCAGCGTTCAACGCCAAGGAAACAGTTAAAGAAACTCGACCCGAGCGCTTTAGTATCGGGTTCGTTATTCACGCCTTTGGATATCTCTTTCGGCAACGGGATTTTCTTGTGGGCATGGGCGTTTCCAGCCTGACGTTTGGTGGCTACGCCAGCATCCTATCGCTTGGCGCGGTGGTGGTAGAGCAGACTTATGATCTTGCTCCGTCAGCGTTCGGGGCAATTTTTGCCATTGGTGCGATATTTATTTTGGGTGGAACCGTAACCGTACGCGTATTGGTCGGGCGCATCGGTTTGCGTAATATCGGGGTGCTGGCGGTTTCGATCCTAGGGATTGCAACCGTCGTTCATGCCGTTTTGTTTTTCATGGAGCCGACGTTGAACGTTTTCTGGGGCGCGGTTTGTATTTATATGCTGGCTTTTGGCTTGATTTTACCCTCGGCACAGGCTGTTGCGATGGAGCCGGCAGGGGATATGCCGGGGTTCGCATCCTCGGTTCTGGGGTCTATGTTGATGGTCGCAGGGGCGTTGGGAGCGTTGGTTGCGGGCGCGTTGCTTGATGAAAGCCACGTGGCAATTAGCGGAACGATGGCGATTTTTGGCACGCTTGCAGTTGCTTGTTTTATCGCCGCCCGCCTTTATGATCGAGAAAAAGCGAAAGGGTAGAGATATGACAGCGCCGAGATATACCAAACTTGTGGCAAGCTTGCCATCGACCGTTCCTTTCGTTGGCCCAGAAACGCAGGAGCGTGCACGAGGGTTGAAATTTGCCGCGCGACTTGGCGCGAACGAGAATGTTTTTGGACCATCCCCGAAAGCGATAGCCGCGATGCAGGCGGCAGTGCCAGATGTTTGGATGTACGGTGATCCGGAGAACCACGACCTAAAACGGGCGCTTGCGGCGTTTCACGGCATTAAGCCCGAAAACATTGTGGTTGGTGCGGGGATTGACGGATTGCTCGGCTCGCTTAGCCGGATGTTGGTTGGGGGTGAGACGCCAGTTGTAACCTCGCTCGGTGCGTATCCGACATTTAATTTTCATGTGGCTGGGTATGGTGGTGCGCTGCATACCGTTCCTTACCAAGGTGATTTCGAAGACCCATCAGCGTTGCTAGATAAGGCGCGGGAAGTCGATGCCGCGCTTATGTATTTCGCTAACCCCGATAATCCGATGGGGACATGGCATGATGCGGATGCGATGCAGGAAATGATCGATAATGTGCCCGACGGCACGGTCCTTTGTCTGGACGAGGCGTATCTTGAGTTCGCGCCAGAAGGCACGGCACCTGCATTAGATACCGACAACAGAAATGTTATCCGTATGCGGACGTTTTCCAAGGCTTACGGTATGGCTGGCGCGCGTGTCGGTTATGCAATCGGGCATGCGGATTTGATTAATTCGTTCAATAAGGTGCGAAACCATTTCGGGATGAATCGCGCCTCGCAAGCTGGGGCATTGGCAGCGCTTGAGGATCAACAATATCTAGCACAGACTTTGGCGGATATTGCGGATTCTAAACAGCGGATTGGGACGATTGTTCGTAAATACGGTTTTGAGCCGATCCCGTCAGCGACCAATTTCGTGACAATAGACTGCGGTAAAGACGGGGATTACGCCCGTGCGCTTGTCGCCGCATTGATCGCGCAAAACATATTTGTGCGAATGCCTTTCGTTGCCCCGCAGGACCGTTGTATCCGTGTATCCGCTGGCCGCCCGCAAGATATTGACCTGTTTGAGGTGGCACTTCCGCTAGCTTTGGAGACTTTGAAATGACCGACTATCCGCGCGATATGATTGGATATGGTGCATCCGCGCCGGAGGCCCATTGGCCGAACGATGCCCGTATCGCGGTGCAATTCGTGATCAACTACGAGGAGGGTGGCGAGAATAACATCCTTCACGGTGATGCCGCGTCCGAAGCGTTTTTATCCGAAATTGTTGGCGCAGCTGCGTGGCCCGGACAGCGCCATATGAATATGGAGTCGATCTATGAATATGGATCGCGTGCAGGGTTTTGGCGTCTGCACCGGATGTTTACAGGTCGCGATATTCCGGTGACGGTATTCGGTGTTGCAATGGCGCTGGAACGCAATCCGGATGTTGTCGCCGCCATGAATGCAGCTGGATGGGAGATTGCCAGCCACGGTTATAAATGGATTGATTACAAGGATGTACCGATCGGGGTTGAACGTGAACATATCGCCGAGGCGATCCGTATTCACACAGAGGTGACAGGGCAGAAACCGGTGGGAATGTATCAAGGGCGCTCGTCTGAAAATACGCATAATCTAACGATGGAGGCGGGGTTTGCCTATTCCGCCGACACATATGCCGATGATATTCCCTATTATATCGACGGTCCTGATGGGCCGTTCTTGATGGTTCCCTATACGTTGGATGCCAATGACATGCGCTTTGCCTCGCCGCAGGGTTTCAACTCAGGTGATCAGTTTTTCAGCTACCTGAAGGACAGTTTCGACGTTCTATATGAGGAAGGCGGGCGGATGATGTCTGTCGGTTTGCACTGCCGTTTGGTCGGTCGTCCTGGGCGCGCGGCATCTTTGGCGAGGTTCCTCGATTATGTGCAGGGGCATAAGGATGTTTGGCTGACGACGCGCGAGGATATCGCGAAGCATTGGCGCGCGGAACACCCTCCGGTTTAGTCCGTTTTTGATAAACTGTTTCAACGCAAACAATAAGGGTCAACAGGTTGGTTCCGATGTAAGATTGGTCAACTCAATTTATGATGGGGATTGTTCGTGACTAAAGACATGTATTATGCGCCAAAAGGCGGGCTTCCTTCGCAAAACGATATGTTAACGGGGCAGGCGGTATTTACGGACGCTTATGCGGTTATCCCTAAGGGTGTGATGACCGATATTGTGACCAGTAACTTGCCGTTCTGGGATAACACACGAGCGTGGATAATCGCGCGGCCATTGTCTGGTTTTGCTGAAACTTTCGCGCAATATATTGTTGAGGTTTCACCCGGTGGGGGCAGTACACAGCCCGAACCAGACGTTGATGCCGAGGCGGTATTGTTTGTCGTCTCCGGTACGATTGAACTGGAACTGGATGGATCGAAGCACGTGATGGAAGATGGGGGCTATGCCTTCATTCCCCCACGCGCGAAGTGGGGCGTTAAGAACAATTCAAGCGCGCCTGCAACATTCCACTGGATTCGCAAATCGTATGAAGCTGTCGATGGGATCGATTACCCTGAAGCATTTGTGACAAATGACAAAGACGAAACACCCGTCGCTATGCCCGAAACGAACGGTGCTTGGGCAACGACGCGGTTCGCTGACCCCAGCGATATGCGCCACGACATGCACGTCAATATAGTGACGTTCAAACCGGGTGGGATTATTCCGTTTATGGAGACTCACGTGATGGAGCATGGGTTGTATGTTTTGCAGGGCAAGGCAGCCTATAAATTGAACAATGACTGGGTTGAAGTAGAGGCCGGCGATTTCATGTGGCTACGCGCATTTTGCCCGCAGGCGTGTTATGCGGCTGGAAATGAAGATTTCCGATATCTTCTTTATAAAGATGTAAACCGTCATCCGAAGTTAAAATTATGATTAAAGTCGAGCCTTTAACCCCGCAGGCTTTTGCTCCATTTGGCACAGTAATAGAGGCGGATCCATCCACTGCCGTCGAGATTAACACCGGTTACACGACTCGGTTCCACGCGTTGGCTGAGGCTGCCGTTGGTGATGGGCAAGCGATCATCTCGATTTTTCGCGGTCGCCCGCGTGAATTAGACATCGCGATGTTGGAGCGTCACCCGCTTGGCTCGCAGGCATTCGTTCCCCTTGGTGGAAAGCCTTGGTTGGCGGTTGTCGCTGACAGCCCTGATTTGGCGAAATGCCGTGCGTTTCATTGCCAAGGAAACCAAGGGCTACAATATGATGTTAACGTCTGGCATCACCCGTTGTTGGTGTTGGGCGACGCGCAGGATTTCCTGATCGTAGATAGGGCAGGGGAAGGTAACAATCTGGAGGAAGTTTTTTTCGACTC
>JAGLUD010000499.1 GCA_023134935.1 Paracoccaceae bacterium
GCGGTGCGCTGGTGGTTGCTTGGGACGAAAGTCAGCTAGCTGAACTGGGTGGCATTGTTGAAAAGGCCCACCAGAACGGAATTGACGACGTCACGCAAATTGATCGCAACGCACTGCTTAGCAAAGAGCCAAACCTGTCAAGCAATGCAGTAGGAGCCGTCGAAGTCCCGCGCGAATACGTAATTGACCCGTGGAGCGCGC
This sequence comes from Paracoccaceae bacterium, assembly GCA_023134935.1. Classification (GTDB taxonomy): domain Bacteria; phylum Pseudomonadota; class Alphaproteobacteria; order Rhodobacterales; family Rhodobacteraceae; genus NORP23. Next base: position 202 of record JAGLUD010000499.1, read on the forward strand.
CGCTTGCATACCTGACACAAGCTGTTCGTGCAGGAGCCGAATATCGCTTTAACGCCGAGGTCACCAGCGGTACGTTTGACGGCAATAACTGGTACATAAGCACCCCAACCGAGGTGTTCACCAGTACCTTGGTAATAAATTGCACAGGTACCAATGGCGATCACATCGAACAGATTTGCCGTAATCCAGACTTCGAAATCCGCCCTCGCAAAGGGCAGTTTCTGGTCTTTGATAAAAGCGCATCCAATCTTATCAGTTCAATCATATTGCCTGTCCCCACGCCAACGACCAAAGGCGTAGTTCTAACGAAAACCATCTTCGGCAACCTTCTGCTTGGTCCAACAGCCGAGGAACAGGCGGGCCGTGAAACCGCTCGTGTCGAGCTTGATATACTAGAACAACTTATCGAAACCGGTACGCGGATACTGCCTGATTTACCCACACACGCCGTAACGGCCACCTATGCCGGCCTGCGCCCCGCGACGCAGTTCAAGGATTACCAGATCAGCGCGGATGCCGATAGAAACTGGATCGGGGTTAACGGCATCCGGTCCACCGGATTAACCGCTGCCCTTGGAATCGCGCGTTATGTCGAACAACTGTGTGCCGGAAACTTTGGTGATATTACGAGCTTCGGACCAACCGAAATCCCCTCATGGCCACAGATGCCAATGCTGGCGCAAGATAACACACGCAGCTATCAAGCAGGCGACGGAACCGAGGTGATCTGCCACTGCGAAGGGGTAACACGCGGCGACATAGAGCGCGCACTGTCCGCAGGGATCCCGGCCCAAAGCCTTGGCGGTTTGCGACGGCGCACCCGCGTGATGATGGGCCGCTGCAACGGCTTTTACTGCTCCGCACGGGTGGCGGAATTGACCAAAGGCAAACTCTCACCACCTCTCGCGTTAGGGGATGAAGTATGACAGCTTATGATTATGACGTCGTTATCGTCGGCTCTGGCCCCGCGGGAATAGGTGCCGCCACCGCCCTATCGCGCGCTGGTGTGAAAAACATTGTCGTGTTTGACCGCGAAACAGAAATCGGCGGCATTCCACGCCACACTCACCACGCAAGCTTCGGCCTATTGGTTTTTAAACGCCCTCTCAAAGGTCCCAAATATATCCGCGCATTGATTAAACGTTGCCCAGATGTGCAGTTCCAAACCAGCACTACGGTCACCGCGTTGCACAAAGACGGCATCATCGAAATCGCAACCCCCGACGGCATGGAAACGATCCGCGCCCGCCACATCATCCTTGCCACCGGCGCACGCGAGACGCCGCGCCACGGGCGGTTGACCTCGGGTCTTCGTCCGCAAGGTGTTATGACCACAGGCGCACTTCAACAATTCGTCTACGGCGCAAAATTGCGCCCCTTCAAACGCGCGGTGATCGTGGGAACCGAACTGGTCAGCTTCTCCGCGCTGTGGACGCTCCGCTCGGCAGGCATCAAACCTGTCGCGATGATCGAGGAAAACCCACGCATAACCGCCTATCGTCCCGCCACCCTTTTCGCCCGACTTCTGCGTGTTCCAATCCATTATAATTCACAGATAACTGACATATCAGGTATATCCGAGCTCCGCGAAATCCGGATAGGAACCCACAGCGGGCAACACCGGACAATCGCCTGCGACGGCGTGATTTTCAGCGGCAAATTCGTAGGCGACAACAACATCGCCCGCGCCAGCCACCTTACCGAAAGCTCGACAACGCAAATCCCGAAAGTTGATCAAAACTGGATCAGCTCGGACCCGAAAGTGTCGATCATAGGCAATGCCGTTCACCCCGCCGACATGGGCGACCAATGCTACATTGAGGGGGTTAGCGCGGGGCAAACCGTCGCCAAAATCCTGCAAGACGGGCCGGATGCAGGCGGAATTATTGAGATCACCCACGGCAAAGGTATCAAAATGGCTACCCCGAATATCCTGCGCCCACGTCAGGGGGAAAGCACCAGCATAGACATATCCCTACACGTCGCCGCCCCCTACACTGGCACGATCGTCGTAAAGTTCGAAGACGAGGTCATTTATGCAAAATCGAAACGCTGCATGCCGGCACGTAGAATAACCCTGAAAAACGTCACTTTGAATGTGACCGACAGCGACCCAGCCCACCACATCCACATTTCGCTTGCAGACATATAGCTTTGGAAACATCCATAACAAAATGCTTTCTTGCAATGTACACTCCCGCGCCGCACTCTTTGTAAGAACAGGAGAGATCACATGAGCAACCACGGGTATGAATCCGGCCGTTTGAACCTGCCATTCGTCGGCATCGCAACCTTTGGCAAAAAGCCTTACGTTGAGGATTGGGCAACCATAAACGCGGATGTCGCAATCATCGGTGCGCCGTTTGATGCAGGTACGCAATATCGTTCTGGTGCGCGTTTCGGCCCGCGCGGTATCCGTGAAGCCTCAACGTTGTTCGCGTTCGGCCACGCCGGAGCATACGATCACGAAGATGACGCGACCTATCTGGGAGCAGACGTAAATATCGTTGATATGGGTGATGCTGACATCATCCACACCGACACCGTGAAATCACACGCCAACATCGAACATGCGGTGCGCCAAGCCCTGAAAGGTGGCGCCCTGCCTGTTACCATTGGCGGTGATCACTC
>JAGLUD010000005.1 GCA_023134935.1 Paracoccaceae bacterium
AAATCCCGCACGGTCCGCGGATCAGATAGATCACGTTTTTGAGCCACGTCAGACATTAACAGATGGTTAAGCACCAGCCATTCCACCGTTTCGCATTCCGCAGGTTCCAACCCTAGGCGCGGCGCGATGATCCGTGCCATTTTCGCACCGACAACCTCGTGCGCTTCGGGCAACCCCTTGCCGATGTCATGCAACATCAAAGCAATATAGAGAACCTTGCGGTTCACCCCTTTTTCCAAGATGGACGAAGCAACCGGCAAATCCTCGATCAACTGCCCATTCTCGATCTGCGCAAGTGTCGAGATGCACCGGATTGTATGTTCATCAACCGTATAGTGATGGTACATATTGAACTGCATCATCGCGATTATGCGCTCAAATTCAGGGATAAACGCGCCCAAAACCCCCAGTTCATTCATCCGCAGCAAACCGCGTTCGGGATCACCGTGATCCACCAGAATGCTCATGAACGTTTGCTGCGCTTCTGGGTTTTGCCGCATGTCTTCGTCAATTAGGTGCAGGTTCCGTGCAATCAGGCGCATGGCGTCAGGGTGGATCAGGATTTCTGACCGCAACGCCTCGTCAAACAGGCGGAGAATGTTCACCGGATCGCTTAGAAACGCATCGGGGTCGGAAATATCGAGCCGCCCGTGCATGATGTTATATCCCTTGGCAGCCTTGTCCTGACCGAAACTGAAAACGTTGAGAAACTTGCGCCCGATGCTTGGGCGGCTTTTCACGTGGCGTGCTTCAAGGGCAGTAAGGAAAATACGGGTCAGGTTGCCCACGTGGGTCGCGTGGCGGAAATATACCTGCATGAAATGCTCCACCGCACGGCGACCTTTGGTGTCTTTGAAGCCCAACGCCTCGGCGATTTCGACCTGCATATCGAAGGTCAATTGTTCTACCGGACGGTTCGCTATCAAGTGCAGGTGGCAGCGGATCGTCCACAAAAATGCCTCCGCCTCGATGAAAGTTTTGTATTCTTCGGGTGTGAACACGCCATGTTCAACCAGCTCTTCCGTTTTCTTGGCATGGTACAAATACTTGGCGATCCAAAACAGAGTCTGCAAATCACGCAGCCCGCCTTTGCCCTCCTTGATGTTTGGCTCAACCATATATCGCGAGGACCCGTTCCGTTTGTGCCTCGCATCGCGTTCTTCCAGCTTGGCCTCAACGAATTCAGGGCCTGTGTCTTTGAACAGCTCCTGCCAGAGGCGGACCTCCAGATCAGCGGCCAATGTTTCGTCGCCGATGACATAGCGGTGCTCCAACAAGGCGGTGCGAATGGTGATATCTTCACGACCAAGGCGGATACAGTCGTCAACCGTGCGCACCGAATGGCCAACCTTCATGCTTAAATCCCAAAGGGTATAGAGGATGCTTTCGATCACACTCTCGCCCCACGCGGTTTGCTTGTAAGGCGTCAGGAAAAGTAGATCGACGTCAGAAAACGGTGCCATTTCGGCGCGACCGTAGCCACCAACCGCCATAACCGTGATATTTTCGCCCGACGTCATGTTCGATTTCGGGTGCAGCCAGCGAAGCGCAACTTCGAACGCGAATTTGACGATCTCGTCTGTCAGGTAAGTGTAGGCTTGGGTGGCTTTGGGGGCCTCGTGCGGGGCAGCATGCAATGCCGCGGCAATCTTTTCTCGCCCGTCGGAATTGGCTTCCTTTAAAATGACAACGGCGCGCGCACGAATGTCGGCAGCGTCAGATGCATCCTGCATCGTCGCTTCCAGTTGTGCGCGAATATCGTCCGGGTTCAATATATCAATGGGGGAGCCGATCAGCTCCCCCACTTTGATTTTCGCAATGTCCAAAGCCATCGATTTAGAATCCAAATCCGCCGAAGTTACGTGGTGCAGGATCAACCACGACCGCGGTGCCAGTGTCCACTTTCAGAATTGCCAAACCGCGTTCGTTCTGACCGTCAGCGCGGAACCGGAACACGCCGTTCACCCCGATAAAGCCCGCTGGATTAGTCAGGCGTTCAGCCGAAAACGTGTCTGTCGCCCCTTCTGCTGCGGCCGTCCGGATCAACGCCCCAACCGCTGCAACCGCATCATATGCAATCGCGGCAAGGTTATGGGGTTCTGTACCATAAGCGTTCAGATAACGTTCATTGAACTGTTCGGTTAGCGCCGGATCAGGCACAGCAAACAACCCGTCTTGCAGGCTTGGTTGCACCAACAAATCAGTGGAACTATCCCAACGTGTCAGCCCAAGAAACTGTGTATTAAGCCGTGTAACATCTTCGGAACCAAGTGCCGCTGCAATAAACGGCAAACCGCGTGTCGGTGTGTCGGTAAACAGTAATGCCTGCACGCCTGCAGCCTTGATCGTTTCTGCTATCTCCGGCGCAGCCTCGCTTAGCCCTACCATAGTTAATGGATATGAAGTAACCGCCGTTAAGCTGGCACCAACGCTACGCGCCGCATTCGATGCGGCTGTCAGGCCAGCTTCGCCCTCAACGCCTTCAGGGTAAACAACGCCGACGTTGTACATACCGTTGCGAACCACATGGCCGTAAAGACGTGTCGCCACATCTTCGAACGTCACACCCATGATGTAAACGTTGCCACCCGCAATCGCTGCGTTGTTTGAAAAGCTAAGTACGTTCACCCCTTCAAGCCGCGCCACAGC
>JAGLUD010000050.1 GCA_023134935.1 Paracoccaceae bacterium
GACAGCAGCAAACTAACGCGCTCCGCCCCTGTTCGGATTGGCCATATGAGCGAAATTGACCACTTCTTCACGGACAAAATCACATCCGAGGACTTACGACAGGCCTGCGATCAACATGGTGTTGATGTCAGTACCGTCGAAACCGAGTGATCAGGTTCGCAACCCTACATCAGGCTTGGCATGAACGTCACGATCTGTGGGAAGGCGATTATTAGGCCGACAGCGCCCAGCAGCAACAAGAAAAATGGCAAAGCTGAACGGGCGATGGACAGTATGTTAATGCCGGTTAACCCTTGAATCACGAACAGATTGAACCCTACGGGCGGGGTGATCTGGGACATCTCGACTACGATTACGAGGTAGATGCCGAACCACAAGGGATCGATGCCCGCGCCGTTAATCATTGGCATGATGATCGACGTGGTAAGGACCACAACCGAAATACCGTCGAGGAAACAGCCCAGTAGAATGAAGAAGATCGTCAGTACGCCTAGCAAGGCCAGCGGTGACAGGTCAAAAGACCCAATCCAGATTGCTAGGTTACGTGGGATACCTGTGAAACCCATAGAAACGGTCAGGAAGGCTGCGCCACCAAGGATGAAAGCAATCATGGCGGAGGTGATCGTCGCGCCCATCAAGCTTTCCATCAACATTTTACGGCTTAGGGTACCGGAGTAAAACGACAGAATTATCGCGAATATTACACCTAATGCAGCCGCGTCGGTGGGCGACGCAATGCCTGCGTAGATCGAGCCGATAACGCCGATGATAAGGACTAGCACGGGGATCAGGCGGCGCGAGGATCTGATCTTTTCCATCAACGTGTATTCTGCGTCTTCGGACGGAATGCTTGATGGATTCATCAAGGCGCGGACGATGACGTAACCGCCGAACATCGCCACCAGCATGATGCCCGGGATGATGCCCGCCACGAACAAGCGCGCGATGGATTGGTCGGTGGCAACGCCGTAAACGATCAGGATGATGGATGGCGGGATCAGCAGGCCAAGGGTGGCGGAACCGGCTAGGGTGCCGATAATTAGGCGTTCCGGATAGCCGCGCTCGGTTAATTCGGGGACTGACATTTTGCCGATGGTTGCTGCGGTTGCAGCGGATGAGCCGGACACGGCGGCGAAGATCGCGCAGCCGATGATATTGACGTGCAACAACCGACCCGGAAGACCGCCCAGCCATGGTGATAGGCCTTTGAACATGTCTTCAGATAAACGCGATCGTAACAGGATTTCCCCCATCAGGATGAATAGCGGCAGTGCGGCCAGCGCCCATGAATGGCTTGCGCCCCATAGTGTAGTGGCGAGGACTTGGCCGACGGGGGCGTTCGAAAAGAAGACCAGCGCGACGGTTCCCACGGATAACAGCGCGATGGCAACCCATACGCCTAAACTGAGAAGGCCGAGCAGTACGCCCAGCAGGACGAGCATGATGATAGGATCAGACATCTATTCTTGCTCCATATTTTCGAGGACAGGCTCGCGGGCCTTTAGGGTCGCGATGAACAAGTCGATGAAGGCGATCGTCAGCATCAGCAACCCCGCAGAGGTTGCCAGCTGAGGGATCCACAACGGAATGGCGATGATGCCATGCGAGAGGTCGCCGTAGTCGTAAGACTCGTAATTCAGGCGGATCATGTAGAAGGTTGCGAACCCAGATAGGATTGTACCCAACGCAAGGCTGAATAGCTCAGCACCTAGGCGCGGGATGCGCCCGAAGGTTTGTAACAACAGCGTGACGCGGATATGGCCACCTTGTTTTAACGTATATGCCAGCGCCAAAAAGGACGCGGCGGCCAGTGAGAAACCGGCGAAATCGGCGTAGGACGGGATGGTCATGCTGTACGCAGACCCAAAGATTTTGGTGATCAGGTTCAGCACCACTTGGGCTGATACCACCAGGCATATCAGAACGATAAACCCTGCCGCCGCGAATCCGCTGGCGTTATAGAGGGTGTCTAGAAATTTACGCATGTTCGCCTCCCGCATAGAATTCGGGCCGGACATTTGCCCGGCCCGTGTCTTGGTACGTTTAGTTGCCTTGGTACTCGGCAATAACGGCTTTAGCTTCGTCGCTGGCAGTTGCCTGAAGATCAGCCAACATAGTCGCGCCGATGGCTTTCAGACCGTCCATCAGAGCAGCGCTTGGTTCAACAATAACCATACCGTTGTCGGCCATCACTTGGGTTTTGGCAGCAGCTTCAGCCGCGCTCATTTCCCAACCACGGGCTTCGGCAGTTGCCGCAGCTTCGAGGATTGCCGCCTGAACACCAGCGTCGAGCTTGTCGAACATCTGTTTGTTAACAACAACGATGTTTTTCGGAACCCAAGCGTTGATTGGTGTGTAGTGCGTAACGAAATCCCAAGCCTTGGAGCTGGCACCGGTGGAGGGCGAAGTGATCATCGCTTCGACCTGACCAGTTGCGAAAGCTTGTGGGATGTCTGGCGAAGCAACCTGTGTTGGTGCGGCGCCAGCAAGCGCTGCGAAAGATTCCAGTGCTGCGTTATATGCACGGAATTTCAAACCGGACAGATCATCAACCGTGGCGATCTCGCCGTTGGTGTGAAGACCCTGCGCAGGCCAAGGCACTGCAAACAATGGCATCAGGTTTTGTTCAGCCAAAAGCGCCGTAACGGCTGGTTTCTGAGCTGCCCAAAGGCGTTCTGCATCTTCATAAGATGTTGCCAGGAACGGCTGGCTGTCCAGACCGTAAGCTGCGTCTTCGTTCGACAGGCGTGACAAGAAGAACTCGCCGATTGGAACCTGACGACCGCGAACAGCACCTTTGATGTCAGCGTGCTTGAACAACGAACCGGCGGAATGCACGGTGATGTCCATGGCGCCGTCAGTGGCGGCTTTTAAATCAGCCGCGAATTCGATGATGTTTGCTGTGTGAAAAATCGCGTCGGAATATGGCGTTGGCATATCCCAGTTTTGCGCTTGCGCTGCTGCGCCCATGGTGAATGCAACCGCTGCACCCCCGATAATTCCTGTTAGTTTGTTCATGATGGTTTCCTCCCGAAATCATGATTATTTACCTGCGGCAGAATACTATTCCCGACGCCGAGTTTTTATCGTGAGTAGATGCTGACATTTTGTCGATAAATTGTCAACGTAATTGATAAAACTTAAAGTTACTCTGTCATCAGGACTTGTCCGCCAAGTTGTCGAGTAACCTCGCGAGCGAAGTCGCTGACGATTTCACCTATCTCGTTGGTCGCGTTTTGCGGGATGCGAAATGTTGGACCGGAGATGGAAAGCCCTGCGATCGGGTCGCCATATGCATCGAATATCGGGGAGGCGATGCAACGCATGCCTTCCGTCCGCTCCTCGTCATCAACTGCGTAACCTTTGCGCTTGATGGTTTCGAGTTCCTTAAACAGTTCGTCTGGCTCCGTAATGGTACTGTCGGTGAAACGCTCCAGCCCCTGCTCCGTTATGATCTTATGCACGCGGTCTTTGGGGAAATTAGCCAGCAACGTCTTACCAATCCCCGAGGCGTGCATCGGGTTACGTGTGCCGGGCGGAAAGAATGCGCGGATGGTTTGGCTGCTTTCTACTTGCGAGACGAACAGCACCCAGTCGTCACGTTCAATCCCGAGGTTGGCGGTTTCACCTATCAGTCGCATCAGGTTTTGCATCACGGGCCGGCTGCGTTGTAGAATGTTTGTGCGGTTCAGGAACACACTGCCAATGCGGAATGCCCCTGCCCCGATGTACCAAAGCTGCGTGTGCTCTTCGAATTCGACAATCTCGCGAGATTGTAGGGTTATTAACGCGCGGTAAGTGGTGGCGGCGGACTGGTCCGCACGCTCGGATAATTCAGATAACGATATGCCATCCCCTTCGGCCAAAGCCCCGAGGAGTAGCATTCCACGGTCGAGCGATCGTACGATAGTTGCGTCGGTTTGATCGTTAAACGACTTAGGCCTGCCGCGGGTTCTTTTGATAGGGGCTTGCATGGGTTTGACCTTTCCGGCGAATAAGAATGTATCTTCGAAAATCACCCTCAAAGAATGAAATAACGCAACACACTGTATTTACGTAGTAATTGCACGTTTACGCAATAATGAAATATTATTTCGAAAAAATTGAAAAAATCAATCGTTAAATTTATATTAGAGGAAATCCACAACCACGAGAGCGAACCATGTTCAATCAAAACCCAGTGTTCATCCCCGGCCCGACAAACATCCCCGAGGTTATCCGTAACGCTTACAACATCCCGACACTCGACCACCGTTCAGGTGCGTTCGAGGGTATCATTCAGCCAGCATTGGCGGGTGTGAAGAAAATTCTAAAAACCGAAGCAGGCGAAGTTGTGATTTTCCCTGGCTCCGGCACACTTGGATGGGAGGCTGCGATTAGCAACACGCTTTCCGCTGGCGACAAGGTATTGGCCGCTGCGCAGGGGATGTTCTCGGAAAAATGGATCGAGATGTGCAACCGTCACGGGCTTGATATGCAGGTTCACAGCGTTGAATGGGGCGAAGCGTGTCCGGTGGAACAGTATGCTGCGACGCTGAACGCCGACACCAACCACGAGATCAAAGCGGTTTTGGTTACACACAATGAGACAGCTACGGGCGTCCTTAGTGACGTTGCCGCAGT
>JAGLUD010000500.1 GCA_023134935.1 Paracoccaceae bacterium
ATGCTAAACCTGACGGGTGCACTGGTGGTGCAAGCCGAGGGGTTGGGCGAGGACACATTACTGCAACAAATCACGCGGTTGGTTGAATCGGCGGAGGCATCGAAAAACAAATATACATCGTTGGCGGAAAAGGCGGCAACGATTTACGCGCCATTGGTTCATATATTGTCGGCGGCGGCGTTCTTGTTCTGGGGCTTTTACAGTGGCGATTGGCGCTTGGCGGTTAATATCGCGGCGGCGGTTCTGATTATCACGTGCCCCTGTGCGCTGGGTTTGGCCGTACCTGCGGTGCTGACGGCGGCCAGCGGGCGATTGTTCCGCAATGGCGTGTTGCTGAAAGAAGGCATCGCGCTGGAGCGTCTGGCCGAGGTTGATACGGTGGTTTTCGATAAGGGCGGCACGTTGACGACGGGTAAACCGCAGTTGATGAACGGGGATACAGTTTCAGCGCAGGATATGGCTGTGGCCGTCGCAGTGGCGCATGGTTCTGTGCATCCGATGTCCAAGGCGATTGGCGAATTTGGCAAGGTGGCGGGGATTGTTCCGGCCGTGCTGGAAGATATCGTCGAGGAACCGGGAATGGGTACGCGGGCGCTTCTGGATGGCCAAGAGGTGCGCTTGGGCCGTGCTGTTTGGTGTGGGGTTGAAAACCACGCTGTGGAGCAATCCGCGAGCTGGCTGCGTATCGGCGCACGGGCACCGATTGTGCTGTTGTTCGAAGACACTATGCGCCCCGAAACAGCCGAAACGATCACGGCGCTTTTGGCCGATGGCGTCAACGTCCAGATTTTGTCGGGCGATGTGCCTAAACCTGTTCAGGTTGCGGCCGAGAAATTGGGTGTGAAGACATGGATCGCCGAAGCGACCCCTGCGGATAAGGTTGACGTGCTGAAGCGCCTGTCGGACGACGGGCATAAGGTTTTGATGGTCGGGGATGGCTTGAACGATGCGGCGGCGCTAGCTGGGGCCTATGTTTCCATCTCGCTGGCTTCGGCGGTCGATGCAAGCCGCGTGTCGGCGGATTTGATTCTGGTGGGCGATGATCTTTCGCAAGTTGTCAAAAGCCTGCGGTTGGCGCGGGTCGCCAAACGGCGAATTTTGGAGAACTTCACCATCGCGGCGATCTATAACCTGATTGCGGTGCCGATTGCTTTATTGGGTTTCGCGACTCCGTTGATGGCAGCGCTGGCGATGTCTGGCAGTTCGATCACGGTGTCACTAAATGCGATGCGACTGGGGCGCAAATCATGAATATTTTAGCTGTGCTGATACCGATTTCTCTAGGTTTGGGTGGCGTCGGCTTACTGGCGTTTTTCTGGATGGTGCGCCACAATCAGTATGATGACCCGGATGGCAACGCCAATCGTATCCTCTCGGATCGGTTTGATGATGCGCCAGCCGAGGATACCGACGTCGAGCCCTGATTCCACCGTTATCGCGCACTGGACAGATGGCCATATTCGCCCTATTGATCGCCTATGGTTGATAAAACTAGTCAGATATA
>JAGLUD010000501.1 GCA_023134935.1 Paracoccaceae bacterium
TACCGTTAATCGGTTCTTACAATAATACAGAGCAGCCCGATGAATTTCGGGCTGCTTTTTCGCATATAAGGGACAGTGGATATGATAAAGGTTGAAAACCTACATATGCATTTCGGCGGGATCAAGGCGGTCAACGGGACCAGCATTGAAATAGCCGAGGGCTCGATTACCGGATTGATCGGACCGAATGGCGCTGGCAAGACCACGCTGTTTAACGTGATTGCCGGACATTACACGCCAACTTCGGGAACTGTGACGCTGGACGGTGAAGACATCACTGGCCTGTCACCGCACGAATTATTTGGCAAAGGGTTGCTGCGGACCTTCCAAATCGCACATGAATTCTCAACCTTGACCGTTCGCGAGAACCTGATGATGGTGCCGGGTGCACAATCAGGTGAAACGCTTTGGAACGCTTGGTTCAAAAGCGCCGAGGTGCGTGAACAAGAAGCCGAAGTCGCGCGTAAGGCCGACGAGGTTATCGAATTCCTTGAAATCTCCCACGTAGCGGATGAGCTGGCCGGAAACCTTTCCGGTGGCCAGAAGAAGTTGCTGGAACTTGGTCGCACTATGATGGTGGACGCGAAGATCGTGTTTCTGGACGAGGTTGGCGCGGGCGTTAACCGCACGTTGCTGAACACCATTGGCGATGCGATCCTGCGTTTGAACAAGGAACGCGGTTATACGTTCTGCATGATTGAACACGACATGGACTTCATCTCCCGCCTTTGTGATCCCGTCATTTGTATGGCCGAGGGCCAAGTGCTGGCTGAAGGCACGATTGACGAAGTGAAAAACAACGAGGCCGTGATCGAGGCGTACCTTGGCACTGGCTTGAAGAATAAAACCGTAGGGGCAAAAACATGAGCTTTCTGAGCGGTGAAAACATGACTGGCGGGTATGGCGGCGCGGATATTTTGCACGACTGCACCATCGCTGTTGAAAAAGGCGAGATCGCCGTGATTGTTGGCCCGAACGGCGCTGGTAAATCGACCGCGATGAAGGCCGTTTTCGGGATGTTAAGCATTCACACGGGTCGCGTGATGCTGGACGGGACGGATATTTCCGGCCTTAGCCCGCAGGACCGCGTGAAGGCTGGCATGGGGTTTGTGCCACAGAACAACAACGTGTTCACAAGCATGACGGTGCAGGAGAACCTAGAGATGGGTGCCTACATCCGTACAGACGATTTTTCCGACACGATGGAGCAGGTGTTTGAACTGTTCCCGATCCTGCATGAAAAACGTCACCAACACGCAGGTGAGCTTTCGGGTGGTCAACGCCAGCAAGTCGCCGTTGGCCGTGCGCTGATGACCCAGCCCAAAGTGTTGATGCTGGACGAACCCACAGCGGGGGTTTCGCCAATTGTGATGGATGAGCTGTTCGACCGCATAATCGAGGTCGCCCGCACCGGCATCGCCATCCTTATGGTCGAGCAGAACGCGCGCCAAGCGCTGAACATTGCCGACAAGGGTTATGTTCTTGTGCAAGGCCGCAACCGTTTCACAG
>JAGLUD010000502.1 GCA_023134935.1 Paracoccaceae bacterium
CAATGCTGGAGGCAAACAAATGAGCCGGCTTGGGACAATCACCCGCCGATCCTTCATGGGCCTCGGGGTTGCTGCTACAGGTGGAATGGCCGTTGGATATTATTTCTATACCAAACCGTTTCCCAATCCGCTGGCCGCGATGGCGGCCGAACGCGATGCTGTTTTCAACCCCTATGTGAAAATCGCGCCGGATAACACAATCACAATAATCGCGCCGCGCGCGGAAATGGGGCAAGGCGTTCACACAACTCTTGCAGCACTTGTCGCTGAAGAACTGGACGTCGCGCTAGATCAGGTAAACGTCGAACACGGCCTGCCAGGCAAGGCATATTATAACGAGGGTATGATGGTCGAAGGCGGCACGTTCCCGTTCTTCGACGAAGGGTTTGTCGCCGAAGCCGCACGCGGATCTATGAAGGTTGTTTCAAGATTTTTAGCGTTACAGATGACCGGCGGGTCTTCAGCCACCATCGATGCTTTTGTGAAAATGCGAGAAGCGGGTTGTGCTGCGAGGTTGGTTTTAGTCGACGCTGCTGCGGAATACTGGGGGGTTGCCCCCAAAACTCTGCAAACCGCAGGCGGCGTAATCACGAACCTTGTGAGCGGCGAAAGCCTAACCTACGGAAAACTCACGGAGGCTGCAGCACAGCTTGAACCGCCATCAAAACTAACTCTGCGCCCACGTTCGGAATGGAAAATACTGGGCAAATCTCAACCCCGCGTCGAAGGCTTAGACAAGGTAACTGGGGGGCGGATTTTCGGCATCGACGTGCAGTTACCTGATATGCTTTATGGCACCGTCAAAATGTCGCCGCGTTTCAGCGCTGTGGCGGTGTCTGTCGAAAAAGCTTCTGCGCTCCAAGTCGATGGCGTGCTGGAGGTGATCGCAATCAAAACTACCACTGGCTGCGGTTTCGGAATTATCGCCGAGAACACATGGGCAGCATTTCAAGCTGCCGAGGCGCTGGAAGTTGAGTGGGGCACACCCGATTATCCGGCGGATACGGGGGGCCTGAAGTCCACGCTCGATAAAGCGATGATGGCTAAGGCGGATTTCACGTTGGGCAAGGTCGGAATTGTCGAGAAGGAATTCAGGAATACCGCTTCGGGAAATTTCTTCGAAGCCGTTTACGATGTTCCATACCTCGCCCACACGACGATGGAACCGATGAATGCCACCGCGCATTTCAAAGGTGGCAAGCTCGAAATTTGGATCGGCTCGCAAGCGCCCGGCCTTGCCCAAAGCACCTGTGCTGCGTTGCTGGATATTGAACCAGAGGATGTGACAGTTAACACGACACGCATGGGCGGTGGCTTTGGTCGCCGTGCAGAGGTGGACGTTCCGCTTTACGCAGCTGCGATGGCGGCAAAAACCGATGGTCGCCCGATCAAGGTTACATGGTCGCGCGAGGAAGACACGCGTCACGATACCTATCGCCCAATGGCAAAGGGGCGGTTTCGGGCGAGCTTGACGGATGACGGCGATATTACCGGTTTGGACGTAGACATTGCGTCGCCCTCGATCCTGACCAGTTTGCTCGGGCGAACTTTCCCCTCTCTGCCCGCAGGAGGAACAGAAAAAATCGTACTCGAAGGCGCATTTGATCAACCGTTAACCATTCCGAACCGCCAGTATAAAGCGCATATCGCCGACTTGCCGATCCCGATCGGTTTCTGGCGTTCAGTCGGAAATTCGTACAATGGCTTCTTCCAAGAAAGCTTCATCGACGAGGTCGCGCATAACTCCGGTAAAGACCCGTTAACTTTCCGCCTCTCCATGATGAACGAGGACGAGCACCGCCCCGCACGTGAAGCCCTGAAAAAGGTTGCTGAAATGGCAAATTGGGG
>JAGLUD010000503.1 GCA_023134935.1 Paracoccaceae bacterium
TCTTACCCGTGGCAGTCATCGGCAATTTATCGATGAACTCGATCTCGCGAGGGGCGACATGCGGCGAGACCCTTTCGCGCACTCGTTCCACCAGTTCAGCCTTCAGTGCATCAGAACCTTCACCATTCACCACAACGAAAGCCTTAACGATTTCGGTCCGCACAGGATCCGGCACGCCGATCACTGCCGCCATCAAAACACCTGCGTGCCCAACGAGGCAATCCTCAATTTCACTTGGACCAATCCGGTAACCCGACGAAGTGATCACATCGTCGGTACGGGAGGAAAAGTGGAAATACCCCTCGTCATCCATCGTTCCGACATCGCCGGTAAGCATCCAGTCGCCAACGAACTTCTCGGCTGTTTTCTCGGGGTTTTTCCAGTATTCAAGAAACATGGATGGGTCCGGGCGGCGTACCGCAATCTCCCCTTCCTCGCCCGCTGGCAGAACATTGCCTGACTGATCGATAATCGCCACATCGTGCCCCGGCACGGGTTTTCCGGTTGATCTGGGACGTGGTTCAAACGCGTCCACACAATTTCCCAGCACCAGGTTACATTCGGTTTGTCCGTAAAACTCGTTGATCGTCACACCTAGAATCCGCTGCCCCCAGTCCAAAAGCTCGGTGCCCAGCGACTCGCCACCGGACCCAACGCTGCGCAAATTCAGCGGCGCCGGCTCATTTGCTTGGCGCATCAATTTCAACGCGGTGGGCGGCAGAAACGTGTTACGCACGCCCAATTCGCGCATCAGCCAGAACGCCTTGTCAGGGTCAAACTTTGACATACGGTGCGCAATCAGCGGGACACCATAATGCAGCGCTGGCATCATCACATTCGTCAATCCACCCATCCATGCCCAATCAGCAGGGGTCCAAAGACAATCCCCTTTTTGAGGCATGAGATTATGATGCGTCTCTACCCCGGGCAAATGCCCAAGCAAGACCTTATGCCCATGCAGCGCGCCCTTGGGTGGGCCAGTTGTGCCGGAGGTGTAGCTGATAAACGCAGGTGTGTTCAGACCTGTATCCACCATTTCGATTTGGTCAGTGGCGCGGCCTAGTTCAGCCCAAAAATCCAGCGCCTCGGATGAATCGATGCTGTATATTGTCTCAAGTTCAGGCAGCTCATCACTGATGTTCAACACCTTCGCCAGATTTCCGCTGTCGGTCACCACAACTTTTGCACCCGCATTCCCAAGACGATATTGCAGACCATCCTCACCAAACAAGGTAAACAACGGCACCACAATCGCGCCCAATTTATAACACGCCAGATGCGTCAACACAGTCTCGGGAGTTTGCGGCAGCAGAACCGCACAACGATCACCTTGCCCCAAGCCTTTCGCGCGAAGTGTATTCGCCAATTGCGAAGATATGCGGGACAACTGACCATAGCTGAAATCCTGCAAACCACCATCCGCCGCCATATAGGTCATCGCGCGGCGGTCAGGCTCGGCACGCGCCCAACGCTCGCAGATTTGTTCAGCAATGTTATAACGCGCGGGAGTTGGCCAACGAAAACTCGCCCGCATTTCTTCCCAAGTACCGGATCGCGTTACCAAATTCTCGACGTGCATCTGAAATTCCCCTTGC
>JAGLUD010000504.1 GCA_023134935.1 Paracoccaceae bacterium
TCTGGGAACCTGTTTATGCGCCCGAGGGCCGGATCATCCTCGATCCTGGTGCGTTCTACATTCTGGTCAGCCGCGAGGCCGTGCATGTTCCACCCGATTGCGCTGCCGAAATGGCACCTTATCTGGCGATGGTCGGCGAGTTTCGCGTGCATTACGCAGGCTTCTTTGACCCCGGTTTTGGGCATGAATCAGCTGGCGGAAAAGGTTCACGGGGCGTGCTTGAAGTGCGTTGTCACGAAGCCCCGTTTGCATTGGAACACGGGCAGATAGTCGGGCGCTTGGTCTATGAAAAGATGACAGAGGTGCCGGATATTCTATATGGAAAAGACATGGGCTCTAACTATCAGGGGCAAGGGTTGAAGCTATCTAAGCACTTCAAAACCTGAGGTTATTCAAACATGTCGTCCTGATCGCGGTCTTCTTCGCCGCCTTCTTCAACCTCGCCAATTGTTCCGGGTGGCGGGCGGTTATCCAGAATTCCGGCAGCGCGAAGTTCTTTGATGCCCGGCAGATCGCGGGAGGTTTCCAAACCGAAGTGATCTAAAAATTCTTGTGTCACAATGAACGTAACAGGACGGCCGGGTGACATGCGACGGCGGCCAAGTTTTATCCAACCAAGTTCCAGCAACATATCGAGCGTGCCGCGCGAAACGGAGACGCCCCGAATTTCTTCGATTTCGGCGCGCGTGGTGGGCTGGTGGTACGCGATGATCGCGAGAGTCTCGACACCTGCGCGGGACAGCTTGCGTGTCTCAACCGTTTCTTTTTGCATCAAGAACCCGAGGTCGGGGGCCGTGCGGAAAGCCCAGCCATCGCCGGCCTTCACGAGGTTCACGCCTTTACCTTCGTACCGTTTACGAAGGAAGGTTAAGGCTTCGGGAACCTCGCAACCGTGCGGCAAGCGGTCCGCTATCTGCTTGCTGGTCATCGGTTCGGTGACGGCAAAAAGTATCGCTTCGATCATACGCTCCTGTTCGGCCATAGGTGGCGCTTCGAACAGGGACTCGATGTTTGAGTCTTGGGTCGGCTCGGTCATCTATACGCCCGTTTTTTTGCGCAGTTGAATGGGCGCGAACGTTTCGGTCTGCTTCATTTCCAGCCGCCCCTCCTTTACCAGTTCCAACGCCGCAGCAAACGTCGATGCGGTAGCCGAACGGCGTTTTTTGGGGTCAAGACGCCATGCTTCGGGCAGGTATTGCGAAAGGTCACCCCACTCGATTGCGTGGCCGATCAGGCCCTTCATGCGCTCCAACGCCTGTTCCATCGTGTAAACAGCGTTACGTTTCAAATGGAGGGGTTCGAAATCATCGCGGGTTTTTATGCGAGCATAGGCTTGCATCAAATCCAGAATGGTAGCGGAATATTTGACGGTGCGCTTGCGTGAGACGACCTCGGTTTGGCCACGTGCAAAGAAATCACGTCCCAATTGATCGCGCGCCATAAGACGAGCGGCCGAGCGACGCATGGCCTCGAGGCGCTCAAGCTGAAAGGCCAGATGCGCGGCGAGTTCTTCGCCAGACGGGCCATCATCATTTGGATCAGCAGGAAGCAACAGGCGGGATTTCAGGAAGGCAAGCCATGCCGCCATAACCAGATAGTCGGCAGCCAGTTCGATGCGTAGGCGCTTGGCCTCTTCGACGAAATTCAGATATTGTTCGGCCAGCCCGAGGATGGATACCTTGCGCAGATCGACCTTTTGAGTGCGCGAAAGAGTTAACAACAAATCGAGTGGCCCCTCGAAGCCGTCAACATCCACAACCAGTGATTCCGCAACAATACGCGCCTCAACATCGCCGAAGCTGTCTTGCTCGGTGGATAGGCCTGCTATGTGGTCATCGGGCATGTTAACGCTCCTGTGTGTTGGGTGCTCATTGCACCGTCACCGAAATGCAGTCGACACCGCGGGCATCAAGGGCGGCACAAAGCGCGCGCGTTTGATCCAAGCCGTCAAAACCCGCCGCACGAAGGCGGTACAATAGTCGCCCACCGGACTCTATAGGTTCGATGTATCGCTGGGTGTTGGCCAGCAAATCGCCATGTTCGGATTGGTATTCGCCCCAAACATCCCCTGCATCTTCGAGGCTATTATACGCGCCGAGCTGGATCAACGCCGCGCCCGGGTCTAGCAACGGGTTGCCGAATTTTGGTTCGGGGCGTGGAAGGTCTAGTGTTTCGAACGAAGTATCGCCTTCTTCAGGGATCAGCTCTTGCAGCAGGCCCTCGATCGCGTCGGAAATCGGGTCAGCCTGAAGAAAATTATCAGGGCGGCGCAGCGGCATGGTCATGCCATCAGACGCGACAGAAGGTTCGATAACCGGATTGATTTCGACCATCAGCGTGGCAGCATCCACAACAATTGGTGCGGTGTTTTGCACTGGTGCAGGCGCGACGGGCACCAAGGCCGACATGGTTTCATCTTCGGCCGTTACGGTTTGCGATGCGGGCGCCAAGGTGGTGTTTGTGTTAACGGCGGACGGGGTGGTTTCGGCCAGAACTTCGTTAACGGCCAGCCCCTGATT
>JAGLUD010000505.1 GCA_023134935.1 Paracoccaceae bacterium
GGCATCAGCCAAACCACCCATCGGGGCTTTCTTCAGTTCCGCATCAAGTGCCGAAAACGGGTCAGAAAATGGGCGCTTCATAAATACCTGCCCCAAGGCTTGCGCCACGAAAACCTTCTGGCCGTTCTGCGCGGTAAACATCCGAGACCCGACACCGGGTGCTTTGGGTGCGTAATTCAAGGGCCGAATAATTCGGCTTTCCTGCGTAATCGCGGTCAACATATCGCGCTGGTCAAAGGCGTGATCGCCCAGCGTAATACAATCCGCACCTGCATCCAGAATGCCCTGCGCATGCCCACGGTTCAGGCCCATACCACCCGTCGCGTTTTCACCGTTAACGATAATAAAATCGAGCCGCCATTCAGTGCGTAACCGCCCCAAATGCGCTGTTATTGCCTTGCGACCTGTGCGGCCAACGACATCACCTAAAAACAAAATTCTCATAAGGAAATTCTCTACGCGCCGCGCCGCGCCTGTGCAAGCACCTTTGGCTTGACGCCCCCAAGGCTTGTCCATAAAAGCGTCGATGTTGCGGGTGTAGCTCAGGGGTAGAGCGTTTGCTTCCCAAGCAAAATGTCGAGAGTTCGAATCTCTTCACCCGCTCCAATTTGTGGTATTAATATGACACTCGTGATAGTTGGCAGACCAGCTCGCGCCATTTGCACAAGCTGGTCATATCGAAGTTGCCCCACTTCTTACGTGTTAAAGGACCAACGCCCAAGACTTGATTGAGTCAAACACGGAAACTGTTTGCCCTTCACAACCGTGGAAAGTGTGTCCTGTTGTGACCTGAATATCACCACCTGCGGTAACACTTGTACCCCAATGCTGGCCCATGTCATTTGCTTTTGCTGCAATATGCACGTCATCTGCAGCAATAATTTCCACATCGTAGGCGGAAAGTTTGGCGGCAAAGCTTACCGAGCCCGCTGTGATCAGCGTAACTTCTCCCCCCTGCGTGCAGCCATCGTCGTCACCAAGCACAACACCAGAGGAGCCGGAAAATGTTTGGTTACCCGTTGCCGTCGTTGCGATAATTGCGTCAGCAAAATTTACAGAAGAATCAAAAGTAAAATCACAGCCTTTTCCAACAATAACTATATGTTCAAGAGTAAACTCCTCCTCAACACCATCAACTATTTCTAGTTCGACATCCAATTTAACATCAAATCCATTGCGGCCACAGTCGATTACATTGATCTTCGACGGATCGAGCGATCTAACATCCAATGGCTCGTTCGGTTTGGGCGAAAAGGTTTTCCAGTGGTCCAAGGTGAGTATTGGTAAAGAAGTATCCGTTGGTGCTTCCCCGCCGGGGTCGTATTCGTAATTAAACACCAAACTGGCGACATAATCGTTCACCCTATATAAACTCGGATCATCGGAGTATCCATTCAACAAAATATCCGTGTACAAACCTATACTCGTAGTTTTCGAAAGATTTAGCGATTGCTCCCGAAAAGCTGGTACAATTCCAGGGTTTTGATCAGGCGTGCAGTGTATTGCACTCGGTCCACAATTCTCTACGAATTCTGTACTTGCGATGGTACCTAATTGAAAATAGTTATCATGCGAAATGTCGAGTCCTTCTTGACCATGAATACAATATTCATCAAGAAAATTTTGACCCGTGGAAAGCTTGACAGTTCCAGCCGCAATAAGGCCGTCAAAATAACAGCGGGCTTCAAAAACTTTGGCTGTAGCACTAGTTACAACATTGAATCTATCAAAGCCGACGAACCTAAGAAAGAAAGTGCCGACTGCCGAAGAGCCATTT
>JAGLUD010000506.1 GCA_023134935.1 Paracoccaceae bacterium
CGACCTCGAAGGCGCGGTTTTATATCAGGCTATTTTGAAAACGCTCGAATATCTTGACGAATTCGGCGCAATTGGCCTGACCAAAAGCGGTGCTTTCAATCGGACGTTCGTTCATTGGGCGGCGGATAATTTCAACTGGCCGGAGCATTCCAGAGAAGAAATGTTCCGCATGAACAAAGTCCTGAACGAACAAGATTACCCGCCTGCAGGTGATGTTCATGATCTGCTGAAACACCTGCGACTGGGGCGGCATTACAAAGGGCAGTTTGTGCTGACTAAGGCTGGCAAGGAATTCGCAGGCAACTCGGATGGCCTGTTTGATTTAGTCGCTCCGGCTTATATTTTTGAGTGCGAGCATTTCTATGGTTGGGGCGACGACGAGGACCGGCTTAGCCAGATCAATTGGGATATCATTTTGAACATCGTGAATGTCGAGGCCGAAAACAGCTTCACGGTCGCCGCTCTCGTCAAAACCTTCTACGGATTGGAACCAACTGAGGATGAACCTTACTGGTCAGACTTCAGCAAGGAATGCTCCAACCTGCACTACGGAGCCCTTAAGCCGCTTGCGCGCATTGGTCTGTTACATGAAATTCCCGCTGAGCGCTTGAGAGTTCAAGACACCCAATACGTCAAGACGCAGCTTTGGCGGAAATTCCTGCGCCTTGATACGGACAGGCATCTTCGCCCGCGCGTGGTTCATTAAGATCAACCTATTCGGTAAATCCGCCCGCGGCCCTCGATCTTTTCGGAAATCACGGCCAGCCCCAACTTTTTCTTCAGCGTTCCCGAGATTGCCCCGCGCACCGTATGGGCCTGCCAACCGGTAGCGGCAACGATCTCATCGAGGCTGGCGCCAGTCGGGGCTTCAAGCAAGGCAATCAGTTGTGTTTGCTTTGTTCCGGTACGTGGTTTTGCTGGTTTGTCCTCAACCTTTCCAACTGCAACTTCACGCGGTCCGTTGCGCAGCTTTGCAATGGCTTGCACCACCACCGGATCAACCCCGATGGCAGCCAGCCCCGCGCTCGTCGCCACCAAGGTTGTGCCACGGCCATCGCCGGTTTCACGCCAGAGCGGTTCGTGCTTTTTGGAGTTGGCCTCGACCTCCTTGATAAACCCGCGCTCGACCAGCATGCCGACGACCTTTTGGGCGACCGCGCCATGAAGGCCTTTGGGTAACGGCATCGCTAGATTGCCTGCGCGCCGCGATGCAGCGTTCAGGATGCGGGCTTGGGTGTCGGTGAGTTTGGTCATGGTTGCCTCCGTGTTCAGGTGCGCCTAATGCGCGCCCTTCTACGGAGCAAACCCCGCCACCGCGGGGTCAGCGTGTTTATCGTTCCGGTCTAGCGTTTAGCTGCGGCCAAACCGGCGGCGTAGGCAGCTTCAAGTGCAGCCTGAATGCCCCAAACCGACACATCATGGAAGTCGAGGCTGTCGCTTTTGCGCTCTTCCAGAGTTTCGATGAAGAGGTGCTTCCGGGCGATGCTGATCAGTAGGTCTGTTTGTGCAGTTTTATCTTTTGCGGTCATGACTGTGTCTCCGTTTGTTGCGTTGTTGTGTAATCAGAATCGCTCCAAAGCGAAGTGTAATCAACTTAATACCAAGCAATATCATTGCTTTAATCACCATCGGAGACCGCCATGCAGGGAATGAGCGAGAGGGAATATTCCGCCCATTCAAAACTCTCGCGCGGCGCTATCCAGAAGGCTAAACGCAACGGCCGGATGGTGCTTTACGCCGATGGCTCAATCAATGCCGCCGCCTCGGATGC
>JAGLUD010000507.1 GCA_023134935.1 Paracoccaceae bacterium
CCGGTGAATGGCTGTTGGACCTGCCACTGTTGAACCAATCCTACGCTGAATGGTCGACACAGGCGCTGGAGTTGGCTCGCTCGAAAGGTCGTGCGTCAATGGCCGAACGATGGCTTGGCCAGCTTGAGGGATGCGACCCAACCGAGGAGCTGGATGAACCCAAAGCGCAGAAATTGGCACTAGGTTTTACGGAGTATTTGTCCGCCAGCCGCGAGGCCGGATTTTCCGCTTGCGCACCCGGTCGGTTCCTTCTGCCCGGCGATCTAGAAGGCTCGCCGGTATTAACCTTTTGCCCACTAGAGCGCCCTGAAAAGCCACGCTCAAAAATGCTATACGCCGAATTCGAACGCCGGTTTGAAGCCTATAAACGCAAAGTCGTAAAGCCGTTTTTCCGCGACCATTTCGCCAAGATTGACCGCCAAATCGTGCTGGTCGATACGCTGGGCGCAATTCATGCAGGCCCGCAAGCTGTCGAGGATTTACGCGGTGCGATGGGTGATATTTTGACCAGCTTCCGGCCCGGCAAAAACTCGTGGTTGTCAAAAGTCCTTCGAAAACGGGTCGAGAAAATTCTGTTTGTCGCAACCAAGGCCGATCATTTGCATCACACGCAACACCCGCAGCTTACCGCGGTCATGCAAGCGATGCTGCGGGATGCCAAAGATCGCGCAGATTTCAAAGGGGCCAGAACCGGCGCGATGTCGATTGCCAGTTTGCGTGCCACGGTGGAACAGACCGTCACGCATGACGGTCACCCCCTCGATCTGGTCCGCGGCACGTTGTTGGAAACCGGCAAAGTAGCGGCGATGCATGCGGGCGAGTTGCCCGATGATCCGGCGCATTTGTTAACCCCTGCACGACAAGGCGCGATGGAATGGCTGGACGATGATTTCGATGTTATGCGTTTCGCGCCCCCCGTTTTGACCCGCAAACCGGGCGATGGCCTGCCGCACATCCGGCTTGATAAAGCCGCGCAATTCTTGATCGGAGACCGCCTATGACCGTGGAAACCAAAACCCGCCGCGGCCCTGTGGTGATCGAAACTGATCTACCGGATGCCGAAACCCCGCAAGATGCGTTGCCTGTGCCGGAACCTGAAGGCCGCGCTATGCAGCAGGTGACAAGGATTGCTGCACGTAAAACGGGCTGGATCGGGCGACTGTTTTGGGGTGGGGTTACGGCGCTGATCGGAATGATGGTCTCGGTCGCTGTGTGGGATTTCGTTAACGGTTTGTTGACGCGAAATGCGTATCTTGGGCAGGTGGCACTTGGGCTATTGGCGCTGGTTGCGCTTGTGTTGCTGGTCGTGCTGCTGCGCGAACTCGTGGCTTTTACGCGGTTGTCGAAAATTGACACCCTGCGTCGTGAGGTGGTCGATGCAAAGACCGAAGGCAGTTTGCCGTCGGCCCAAAAAGTCACCAAAAAGATTGACGGTTTTTACACTTCGCGCGAGGAATTGCGCTGGCCGCGCCAGACTGTGGCCGAGCATCAAGATAACGTTTTTGACGGTCCCGACCTTATCGACCTGACCGAGCGACAGTTAATGGCGCCGCTGGATCAAATGGCCGTGCTGGAAATCCAGACCGCTGCGCGAAACGTTGCGGCGGCCACTGCGTTGATCCCGTTGGC
>JAGLUD010000508.1 GCA_023134935.1 Paracoccaceae bacterium
GAGAAAGCGCTAAAATATGTTGGTGTTCAGTGCCCCACTCGCGCTAATGCCAACGAACGCACAGATATTCAGTTGCTTTTGGCCAATTATTTCTATGTGGGCCGAGGTTCTGAGGGGCGCGACGCCTTGCTGGCTTTTTGCAAACGAATTAATCCCGATCCATCCCGAACGGCTATCGTGCTGGCCTGCACCGATTTTTCAGCCGCATTTCCTGAATGCGCGAGGGACACAGTATTCGTGGTTGATGGCATCACGTTTGTTGACGCCGGATCAGCCCATGTTCAGGCGATTTTAGAGCAAGCCATCGTGCATGATTGAATTGGCCTGACAACTACGCAACAACTTTGGAGATACACATGACAGATGGAGCAAAATTCGACACTTGGAGCGCAGGACAAAGCTACGAACACTATATGGGCCGTTGGAGCAGGATGGTCGCCACCAAATTCGTCGACTGGCTCGATGCCCCATCAAGTGCAGATTGGCTTGAAATCGGATGCGGCAGTGGGGCGCTGACACAAACAATTCTTGCAAGCGCATCGCCGCTCACAATCAAAGCAACCGATGCGTCCGATGACTTTGTCGCCCATGCGCGGGCAGCGACTTCGGATGATCGCGTGACCTTCCAGACTGCAAACGCACAGGAGCTCCCTTTTGAGGATGCTTCATTTGATGTTGTGGCCTCTGCACTGGTTCTAAACTTTGTGCCTGACAAAATTGTAGCTTTGAAAGAAATGCAGCGGGTACTTCGCCCCGGAGGTATCGCGTCATTCTATGTCTGGGATTACCCCGGCGGCGGGGTGGGATTCATTGATGCTTTCTGGCAGGCCGCAGCCGAAGTGGATCACAAGGCCGCGGACCTGAACGAAGGTTCACGGTTTCCGTTTTGTACGGAAATGGGCCTTGCAGATATCTGCGTGCAAGCGGGTCTATCTCCGACGATAACACCGCTGGAAATCACCACGCGTTTTAATGAATTCGAGGATTTCTGGATGCCCTTCACACTTGGTGCGGGACCGGCCCCCGGCTATTGTATGAGTTTGCCAAATGACCATCGCGAAGCTCTTAAAGCGAAGCTAAAGGAAAATATTGGCGGCCTGTCGCCAATTGATTTAACCGCCCGTGCTTGGGCTATAAAATCTACGGTACGGGCATGACAACGAAGTCCAATCGCAGTTTGATCTCAAATGGCAATCCGATGGAAAAGACCGTTGGATTTAGTCGCGCGGTGCGGGTCGGTTCTTTCATAGCCGTAGGGGGAACCGCACCGGTTGACAAAACTGGCAATACCGTAGGCATTGGTGACGTCTTTGCGCAAACCACGCAGTGCTTCAAGATTATTGAGGTTGCACTTACTCAGGCGGGATCGGGTCTCGAAGATATCGTTCGGACGCGGGTTATTTTGACCGACATCGACAACTGGAAACAGGCCATCGAGGCGCGAAAACCATTCTGCAAAGACGCGCGCCCTGTCGATACGATCATGGCAATAAACCGGTTTGTGAACCCAGAGTGGCTAGTCGAGGTCGAAGTAGATGCAGTTGTGCCGCAAAATGACTGAAACGGTATTTTCCGCGAGGTGGTTGTAGGCAGACGTTCGCCGCGTCACAGAAAGTCGGTAAATTGGGCTCGAAGCAGACCTTGGGCCACTGAAAGCCGCCGACGTTCAGCGATGACGCGGGATGTCCGCTTTGAGCCCTTATTGACCGATATCGGCATTTCGTCCAATGATACCTTTGCAACTTGTGACAATTGGAAAAACCAATGGGAGAGCGATTAATGGCCAACGCACTAGTTGATACGGAATGGGTAGCTAAGTACGCGCACGATCCAAATGTTCGTTTGATCGAAATAGATTGGGATGGGCTTGAGGAATACAAAACTGGCCATATTCCCGGAGCTATAGGCTGGAACTGGAAGACAGCGCTTTGGGACCCTACGACACGACAATTCCCAACTGATGACGACTTTTGCGCACGCATGGCGAAAGCCGGCATCGGTAACGATACAACGGTTGTTTTCTATGGCGCTCCCATTCAGTTCGGCACCTATGCTTGGTGGGTATTCAAACTATTCGGGCATGCCGATGTGAGGATGCTTGATGGTGGGCAAGTGACGTGGGAAAATGAAGGGCGTCCAATTACCAA
>JAGLUD010000509.1 GCA_023134935.1 Paracoccaceae bacterium
CGCCAGCTTCCACCTTGCCACCGGGAAATTCCCAAAGGCCAGCCATGGATTTCCCCTCGGGACGCTGCGCCAACAGCACGCGGCCATCAGCGTCGATCAACGCCACAGCGGAAACCAGAAGTGTTTTCATGAACGGTAATCAGCGTTGATAGTGATATACTGATGCGTCAGATCACAGGTCCAGACAGTCGCCGAGCCATCACCAACGCCCAGATCAACGGTCACGCTCAGGTCTTGGCCCCTCATGTAATCCGCCCCGTCATCCTCGCGGTAATCGGGGGAAACCCAACCCTTGTCGGCCACCAGAATATCGCCAAACGAGATCGAAAGCTTATCCCGATCCGCTGCCTCGCCCGCCTTGCCTATCGCCATAACGATCCGGCCCCAGTTAGGGTCCTCGCCAGCAAAAGCCGTCTTTACCAACGGTGAATTTGCAATGGAAAGCCCAACGGTTTTCGCCGCTGCGTCGCTTTCCGCACCATTCACAGTAATTTCGATAAATTTTGTCGCGCCTTCGCCATCACGGACAACCAAATGCG
This sequence comes from Paracoccaceae bacterium, assembly GCA_023134935.1. Taxonomy (GTDB): domain Bacteria; phylum Pseudomonadota; class Alphaproteobacteria; order Rhodobacterales; family Rhodobacteraceae; genus NORP23. Next base: position 540 of record JAGLUD010000509.1, read on the forward strand.
CCAGCTCAAGCATGACACCGCGCAAAGCATCGGCAAAAACCACCGCGCGCGGGTCAGATACCGAAGTAATCTCGTCCATTGCAGCCTTGCCCGTTGCCGTAACAACCAGACTGTCGGACGTAGACGTATCGCTATCCACCGTAATGCTATTGAACGTCGTGACGGTCGCACCCGATACGATCTCCTGCAAAACACTTTGGGTAATCTTCGCATCAGTAAACACAAACACCAACATCGTCGCCATATCCGGTGCAATCATGCCCGAACCCTTCGCAAAACCAGCGATCTGAACCGTAACACCGTCCAACTCGACCGAGGCTTTCGCCCCCTTCGCATAAGTATCCGTCGTCATAATCGCGCGCGCTGCGTCCTCGGCCCTCAAAGCATCCAGCCCATCACGCAACTCGCCCATTTTCGAAGTAATCCGTTCAGACGGCAGCGGCTCGCCAATAACGCCAGTCGATGCCACAAACACATTTCGCCGATTAATCCCCAGCGTTTCAGCAACTGCACCAGCAGTTACCTCAACCCCATTCATGCCGTTATTGCCCGTAAACGCATTCGCATTGCCAGAGTTCACCAGTATCGCAGACCCACCAGCCTGCGATCCCATCGCCAAATTTTCCTGACACCAAAGCACAGGCGCAGCGCGGGTTTTGGAACGCGTAAACGTCCCTGCAATCGCGCTGCCCTCGGCTATTTCAGCAAGCATAACATCCAGCCTGCCTTGATATTTCACGCCAGCTTCGACAGCAGCGAAACGCACGCCGTCAATAACAGGTAACTTCGGAAAACCACCCTTGGGTGCCAGCGGTGAAATATCAGACATAGCGGCTATCCTTTACTGATCAAGCAATTCGAGGTTCTTAATCGTTGCCGGATCAATCCCCTCAACCATAGTTTCAACACTTGCGCCAACACGCAACTCGTTAACCTTACCATCAAGCGCAACCTGTTGAAGTGTCTGCGTTATTTCCCCAATAACCGTTTCCAACGCTGGCGGAGGAACATCGCGTTTGTCATTCAGGATCAGAACATGCCAACCGAACTGCGTCTGCACAGCGCCCGAGATTTGACCAACTTCCAGACCCAAAACAGCCTCTTCAAATGGTGCTACCATCATGCCAAGACCAAACCAGCCCAGCTCGCCGCCGTTCGGGCCGGATGGACCAGTTGATTTTTCCTTCGCCAATTCAGCAAAATCCGCACCGTCGTTAAGCGTTACGATCAAGGCTTCGGCTTCTTCAACGGTCTCAACCAAAATGTGGCTCGCATTGAATTCAGGTTCAGCAGGCAGATTGCCGTAAGCTTCGTCATAAGCAGCGGCAATAGCTTCATCCGAGAACGCCTGACCGATCACTACATCAATGGCGGTAGCTGCACGCAGAGCGCGCTCTTCGTTTTCCAACGTCATTTTCAACTCCAGCGTACCTTCGCCAACCGTGTCGCCCAGCAAAGTCTGGTCAATCAGTTGCTCAAGAATGCCTTCAAACAGGATATCGTCTGGCGCAGTCAAATACTGCTCGGGTAATTGTGTACGCAGCAGGATCACATGACCCATCGTAATCTCGGTTCCGTTCACCACGGCTACAATCGTTTCGGCGGTAACTTCTGTGTCTTGTGCCAGTACCGGTGTCGCAGCAAAGCAAGCAATCGCGCCCGCAGCCAATAGATTACGCATATAAATTCTCCCGTTAGTGCGCGAAAAACGCGCTTAAATACCAATTTGTTACCCCACCCATTTGCGAGGTGCCGTTGACACTGCCGAATGCGCCGCTTACATCAATTCCGACCCTTTGGGTGCAGGCAGTCATATGAGTCCATTTACGCGTTCACAGACAGCTAAACAAGCACTTGCGTCAC
>JAGLUD010000051.1 GCA_023134935.1 Paracoccaceae bacterium
TTTCTCAAGGCAGCGTAATAGACCAAGGCGGTGACGCTCGCCGCTCGATAATCGCGAAATGTCCCAGTTCATGGCTTTGGGGGAGAGGCCGATGTCTGGCAGGTGTTCGGCTATTCCGGTCGGGTTGATGAAGTGATCACCGACCTTATCCAACCACCATCCGGTTTCGGAGGGGAGTAGCGCAACGTGTTTACGCCATTCGGGAGCGGGTGTTTCCGAGCGAGTCATTTGTGCGGTCGTGACGTCGCCGGTGTTTGCATCAAGATCAACGATTGCGCGCATCAACAGGGATTTTCCCGCACCGGAGGGGCCGGTGATTGCAAGGCACTCGCCATCGCCAGCAGTCAAATCGATAGGACCAAGGCCTGGCCGTTGAAGGGAGTTTACGGATATCATCGCATACGCCGCCTTTCGCTCCATGCCATTAGTAATGCGCCGAGGATGATAATTCCAGCACCTGCAAAACTGAGGGCCGAAGGGACTACACCGAAGATAGCGAAATCGTAAAGGGCGGCGAATACGAGGGTGGCATAGAATAGGGGAGCGACGAAACTGGCGTCGCCGCGACGAATGGCGAGCAGGAATAGCGACTGTGCCGAGACCATTAGCAGACCGATGGCGACAAGGCCCAGCCACTGCATCGGTGTGGGCCATATCCAGACGAACAATGCGGCAGTGCCAGCGAGAATGGTGCCAAAGCCGTTGGAAAATAACAGGATTTGTAGCGTACCTTCGCGACGGCTTAGCAGTTTGACGATGATGATCTCGAACGCCAATACGAGGGCGGCAAGTAGGGCGATCAGGGCGGCTGGTTGGAACGATGCTGCGCCGGGGCGGATCAACAATATGGCACCGACGACGGATAGTGCCGCCGCCGCCCAGCGACGCGGGCCGACGCTCTCGCCTAATAAGGGGATGGCCAGAACCATGGCGATGATGGGGTTTAGCATGCTGATGGCTGTCGCATCGGCCAATGGAATTAAGGTTGCGGCCGCAAACATGCTGGTGACGCCAATCGACCCCGCGAAGGCCCGACCAACGTGTAAATGCAAGGCGGGGCGGGTGAACTTGGGGCGAATAATCGCAGTGGTTATGACCAACGCAGTTAAGGCGAAAATATACCTGCCAGCAGTAATTTGAAATGGGCTGAGAGCAGGGCCGAGTGCGTCTGTTCCCAAAGATTTGGCCAGTAGACTGGTTCCGGCCACCAAGGCGCTGGCTGCTAGCATCAGCATAACTGTAAATGCGAGTTTATGCGTATTCATGTACGAGGTTCCTGATCGTATGCGTGTTCTCGGGGTCGTGAGTTAAACCGTTAAACTAGTTTAGTGGTTTGCAATGCCACGGCAGTCAACACCCCCGATTGACTTAAAGTCAGCTTTCCGGCATGAACCAAACCTCACCCACCGCAACGGTCGCAGGTGGGTGTTTTCATTTTATTTGACCGTAAAGGAGTTACAGACGTGATTAGCCCCGTACTACCTACCTATGCGCGGGCACCGCTTTCATTCGTGAAAGGTCAGGGCCCTTGGCTGGAGACCGAAGATGGGACACGCTATCTGGACATGGGGGCCGGCATCGCCGTGAATTCCCTTGGCCACGCGAACCCCATTCTCGTTGCAGCATTGACGGATCAGGCACGACGATTGTGGCACACGTCCAACCTTTACAACATTCCAAATCAGACGGCATTGGCCGAGCGTTTGGTCGAACATACGTTCGCGGACACGGTGTTTTTCACCAATTCCGGCACCGAGGCGACCGAAGCGTCCGTCAAAATGGTTCGAAAGTATTTCGACCATATTGGCCAGCCGGAACGGTATCGGATAATCACCTGCGAAGGTTCGTTCCATGGACGGACGCTGGGGATGATCTCGGCTGCTGGTGGTGAGAAACTGACCAAAGGTTTCGGCCCTCTGCTGGAGGGTTTTGACAACGTGCCTTACGGCGATCTGGATGCGATCAAGGCGGCTATCACGCCGGAAACCGCGGCCGTGATGCTGGAGCCGATGTTGGGCGAAGGCGGCATTGTTGCGCTTCCTGAGGGTATGCTGAAAGACATTCGTGCGCTGTGCGATGAACATGGCTTGCTGCTGGTTCTGGACGAAATCCAGACTGGCGTTGGGCGAACGGGCAAGCTGTTTGCGCATGAGTGGGCTGGCATAACACCGGACATCATGGCAGTTGCCAAGGGCATCGGCGGGGGTTTCCCGCTAGGGGCATGTCTGGCAACAGAACGTGCGGCGCAAGGCATGGTGGCTGGAACGCATGGCACGACTTATGGTGGAAATCCAATGGCTTGCGCAGTTGGTTGTGCAGTGATGGACGAGATCGCGACACCGGAATTCCTTGAAAACGTTAATCGTACCGCTGGCCATTTGCGTCAAGGGCTGGAGGGGCTGGTTGCCTCGCATCCCGACGTGTTTGACAGTGTGCGTGGTGAGGGGTTGATGATTGGCCTCAAGTGCAACGCGACCAACATGGATGTGATTAACGCGGGATACGCGGCGCATTTGCTGACCGTTCCGGCGGCTGACAATGTGATCCGTTTGTTGCCACCTTTGAACATCACCATTGAAGAAATAGACGAGGCGTTGAAGCGTCTCGATCAAGCGGCTGTGGCCGTGGAGGGGAACCTATGAACCACTTTCT
>JAGLUD010000510.1 GCA_023134935.1 Paracoccaceae bacterium
GGTGGATATACCGGCGAAGGTTTCAAAACCGTCCTACCCTCCGAGGCCCACGCCAAAGTCAGTTTTCGCCTTGTAGGCACCCAAGATCCCGACGCCATCAGCGCCGCATTTCGCAAATATGTAACAGACAATCTGCCGCCAGATTGCACCGTCACCTTCCGCGAGAAAGACGCCGCAGGTGCCACCAACCTGCCCGTAGACGCCCCCGAATTCGCCCTCGCCCGCAAAGCCTTAAGTGACGAGTGGCCAAATGAAGCCAAGTTCATCGGCATGGGCGGTTCGATCCCGATTGTCGGGCATTTTCAAGAAATCCTTGGCATGGATTCGGTGCTAATCGGCTTTGGTCAGGAAAGCGACCTGATCCATTCCCCGAACGAGAAATACGACGTGCGTAGTTTTCAAAAAGGCGTGCGAAGCTGGATACGGGTGTTGGATGCGCTCAACGCCTAAAGACCGGCTGCGCGCAGGAAACTGACCATCTCGTGGCCATGTTCCTCGATCTTGTCGATTGAACCGTGGTGGGCATCTTTGATCAACAGTGATTGATCTTTGCTGGCCATGTTAGCCTCGATCGCCTCAAAATCCGACACGGGCACGGCGTTATCCGCATCCCCGTGCACCAGCATAACCGGACCGGAAACGCCTTGAACAGTCTGAATGGGCGAGATTTCATCGAACGTATGCCCGATCAGCACTTCGATATAGCGCAGCACCAGTTTGATAAGCGGTGCTGGAAACCGCAACTTTTGCAGCCAGCGTTGCATCAACCATTCAGGGTGCGCAAAGCTGGCAATGCTGATAACCGCCGCGATGTCGTCACGTCGCGAGGCCACCAGCAGCACCGCCCCCGCCCCGACCGAATGCCCCAGCAAAGCCACCTTCGTCGTGCCCGTATTCGCATAAAGCCAATCAACCGCCGCGCCTGCATCTTCAGCAAACTTCGGCATCGCCGAATACCCGTCCCAAGGGCTTTGCCCGTGGTTCCGCGCGTCAATCAGCAGCACATTCATACCTGCATCATAAAGCGGCTGCGCGACCGGTAGCATGATCTCGGCGTTGGCACCCCAGCCATGCAACACGACAACACTAGATGCGTTAGGCGCATCAGACGCTTTCAAATACCATCCGAACAGTTTCTTACCCCGCCGGATAGGTACGCTAACTTGTCGAAAATCCATCCCGTGATCGCCCGGGTCGCCAGTTTCAACCACCCGTGGTGCTTTAAACCCCACGTGTACGGCAACAACGAATACCAGCACCAACGCCCCAAGGATCAACATGTACGTCATTATTTAACGCCTTTTACGCCTACGCGGCGTCGAAATCTCGTCCAGACCCGAATGTAAAAGCTTTGTCATCGGATGGTCAGGCCAATCAGGTTCATAATGTTCCAACATCGTTTTTATATGCGCGACGGTATCTTCTTCGCCGGGAACACCTAAAGCCCAATCGAGGAATATTGGCCGGCAGGATACTTCCTCAATACCCTCAATCCGGTAAGCCTCGTAAATCAGGCCGCGTGGATCACACGCTAAATCACCCTTTTGCATCCCGCAAACTCCCGTCCAAGCTATCGCTTAATGCCGCAACGTCGCCTGCCACCGAGATATGCGTAAAGCCCAGTTTTGCAAGTGTCCGCGCCGTGCCTTGCGGAAACGTCACAGAACCGGAGTGCAACCCGTGCGCCTTGGCTACGGCTGCGACCTTGGCCGCCGCCGCTAGCGTCGCGTCACTATCAATCGACAAACCTGCGTCCGCCGAATAATCGGACGGACCGAAGAACAATTGTGTCACGCCCTCCACGGATGCTATCGCCTCGATATTTTCAAGTCCTGCGACGGATTCAATCTGCACAGAAACGAACCCACCAACGTTCCACTGCGTCTTATACGCCTCAGAATCTCGACCCCAACGACTTGCCCGAACCACTTTCCTCGCATCCCCACGTTGGCCTTTCGGCGCATAGTACGCGCAGGAAACAACCTCCGCCGCCTGTTCTGCACTCTCGAC
>JAGLUD010000511.1 GCA_023134935.1 Paracoccaceae bacterium
CACTCCCCCGTTCTGGAAGACGACAGCCTTCTAAGTAAACTTGATCGAAACCTGTACAAACTGGAAACGCAACTGGCCCTGATCGGTGGTTTGGCGGCCTTCTCTTTGATGCTACTGGCGGTCGTTAGTGTTAGCGGGCGCAACCTGTTCAACCAACCCCTGCCCGGTTATGTCGATTGGATCGAGCAAGCCATGCCGCTGTTGGCCTTCGTTGGCGTATCCTACACTCAACGTCTTGGTGGGCACATTCGCATGGACATTCTGGTCGGGCGATTACGCGGACGTTGGTTATGGGCAGCCGAGCTAGCCTCTACCTTCGTCATGTTAATTCTGATGTTGCTGCTGGTCTGGGGCACTTGGGCGCATTTCCAACGTTCTTTCGATTTCGGCGCACCCAATTGGAGCCGTGATTCATCACTAGATATCGGCCTGCCGCTTTGGCCTGCCAAACTGCTGGTCACATTCTCCTTCGCAGTCCTAAGCCTTCGCCTAATACTGCAAGTCTGGGGATATGGCCGCGCCCTGCGCACAGGTACGCGCAGCCCCATCGCCGTTCCACTTATCGAGGACGCCGCAACCGCTGCCGCAAACGAGGCCGCCACCGTTTCAGGCTTTGATGAGGAAACCAACTAATGACTTCCATCGACATCGGCCTGATCGTCTCCGGCTTCATGCTATTCATGGTTCTGATCGGGGTCCGCGTGGCATTTGCTGCGGCTTTGACTGGACTGACCGGACTAATCTGGATTTTCTGGGCTAAAAAGGGCTACGATCCTAACGATTTCATGTGGGCACTAACGGTTGGGGTAAAAACCGCCGGACAGGTACCGCATTCGAAAATCGCGTCACAAGCCTTATCGCTGATCCCGACTTTCATACTTATCGGTTACCTCGCGTATTACGCAGGTTTGACGAAAGCTCTGTTCGAGGCCGCCAAACGCTGGGTCGGATGGTTGCCGGGTGGCTTGGCCGTTTCAACGGTATTCGCTACCGCAGGGTTTGCGGCTGTGTCAGGCGCATCGGTTGCCACCTCGGCGGTTTTCGCTCGGATTGCTATCCCCGAAATGTTGGCCGAAGGCTACGACAAACGTTTCGCCGCTGGCGTTGTGGCGGCAGCTGGAACACTGGCATCGTTAATTCCACCTTCCGCCATTCTCGTGATCTATGCGATCATCGTAGAACAAGACGTCGGTCGTTTGTTGTTGGCAGGCTTCATCCCCGGGGCATTCTCGGCGGTTATCTACGGCGGATTGGTTATCGGGCTGGCATTGATATTCAAAGACTTCGGCCCTCCGGTTGGTGGATTTACATGGAAACAACGCTTCCAGTCCCTACCCGGCGCGTTTCCGATTTTCTTCGTTGTCGCGATCATCATCTTCTTCATCTACAACCCGTTTGGCGGCGACGCTTGGGGCACCCCGACCGAAGGCGGTGCGCTCGGCGCGTTCGTTGTTCTGCTGATCGCGCTTTATAAAGGCATGCGCTGGAAGCAGCTTAAAGAAGCGTTGCTGGAAACGGCTAAACTGACTGTCATGATCTTCACCATCATCTGGGGCGTGCTGATCTACGTTCGCTTCCTTGGTTTTGCCGATCTTCCGGGGGTTTTCGCCGACTGGATCACCTCGCTTGATCAAAGCCCGATGCTGACGTTGGTATTCATCCTGCTGGCCTATGCAGTGCTAGGGATGTTCATGGACGCCATTGGCATGCTGTTACTAACGCTTCCAGTAGTTTACCCCGCCGTGATGGCCTTGAACGGAGGCGAGTATGTCTCTGCCGCTGACAGTACATTTGGCATGTCCGGCACGGCTTGTGCGATCTGGTTCGGGATTTTGGTGGTCAAAATGGCGGAACTGTGTCTGATCACGCCCCCCATCGGCCTCAACTGCTTTGTGGTTGCAGGGGTGCGCGATGACATAACGGTTCACGATGTCTTCTGGGGGGTGTCGCCATTCTTCATAGCAGACGCATTGACCATCGCGGGTCTCGTCGCCTTTCCGGGCATCGTTC
>JAGLUD010000512.1 GCA_023134935.1 Paracoccaceae bacterium
TTATTGTAAGAACCGATTAACGGTAGCGCTGTGTTACAAACGCGCCGTCAATGATTTCGTACTCTTGGTAAGAACCGGAAGCTTCACCTGGGCCGATTAGTTCAACACCAGAAGCACCCTCATAGTTCACTTCGCCGCCGTCTGCCAAGATTTGCAGAGCTTTAGCAAGTTCACCTGGAAGGATGATTTCACCCGGAGCGTTAGCCACGTTCAGAACGTTAGCAGCAATGGATGCACGGTCAGCGGAGCCGCCAGCCTGCATTGCCAATGCGATCAACGCAGCCGCGTCATAGCTTTCAGCTGTGAATGGGCCACCTGGGTTGCCAACTGTACCAGTCATCATTTCGACCAACATCGCAGCGCCGTCACCGTCGGAGCCAGGCTGTGTACCAATGGAACCGTTCAGGTCGGAACCGATTGCTTCGATCAGGGATTCAGACTTCATGCCGTCGCCCATTACGAATGTATCGAATGCACCAGTATCAAGTGCTGCCTGAATGATACCTTTACCACCTTGGTCAGCATAACCCAGAACTGCGAGCATTTCACCACCGGCGGATGCCAGTGCGCCAACTTCAGCAGAGTAATCCGCTTTGCCGTCTTCGTGTGCAGCCGAAATAGTGATCGTGCCACCAAGTGCTTTGAAGGAAGCTTCAAACGCATCGGCTAGACCTTTGCCGTAGTCGTTGTTTGTGTATGTCACAGCAACTTCAGTGATGCCTTTGTCGTTCAGAACGTCAGCCATTACCGCACCCTGACGGGCATCGGATGGTGCTGTACGGAAGAACAAGCCGTTGTCGTCGATGGACGATAGACCAGGCGATGTCGCGGAAGGCGAAATCATTACAACGCCGTTAGGCACCGCAACGTTAGACGCAATCGCACCAGTTACACCGGAACAGTCAGCGCCCATGATGGCGGCAACATTGTCAGCAGTGATCTGTTTCTCGGCAACAGCCGTTGCAGCAGCAGAATCGATACATGTGGAATCGCCAGTGATTGCATTGATGGTTTTGCCACCTAGCAGAAGGCCGGAAGCGTTAACTTCGGCAAAAGCGAATTCAGCAGCAGGACCCATGTCCGCAACAAGCGATTCAATCGGGCCAGTGTAACCCAGAATGATACCGACATTGATTTCGTGACCGGCGGAAAACGCCGATGTAGCGATCAGCGTAGATGCCGCCGTCGCAAGAAGTAGTTTTTTCATAATATTCTCCCTAGTTGAGCAGATGACCTTCGTCATTCCGGCGAGCATTCCACGATATTGAGGCTCGTTATGCAACAGCTATAAGGTGTTAAATAAGACTTAATGGCCAAATATTCGTTGTTTTTTTGCCCTTTACACGCGATGCGGGTTTCCTTTGTCGCCAGAATGCGCCTAATACCAAACCTTAACGAAAGGTTGCCATGGAAACTTTGAACGCTGCTTGGGGCTTGATGACGGGATTCGATCCCGCCTTGAGCGCTATTGTCGGGCTATCGTTACGGGTCAGCCTGTCGGCAGTGTTCTTCGGGCTGTTAATCGGATCCCCCTTGGGTGCAGCCTTGGCGATCTGGGATTTCCGCGGCAAACAGGTGTTGGTCGTCATCAGTAACGCCATGATGGCACTGCCCCCCGTAGTGGTTGGCCTTGGCGTTTACGTCTTGTTATCCCGCGCCGGACCGCTGGGGGAGCTGGGGCTACTGTTCACCCCAACCGCCATGATCATCGCCCAGACGATCTTGATCACGCCCATCATCATGGCTTTAACTCGCGAGGCGGTTTTGCCCCTGCGCCGCGATTACCAAGAATTGATGCTCTCGCTGGATGTTAAACCTTTGTTAAAACTTCGCACCCTGCTGTGGGATGCTCGCTTCGGCGTCACCACCGCCGTTCTGGCGGGGTTCGGACGGGCCATTGCCGAGGTCGGCGCGGTGTTAATCGTAGGTGGCAACATCAACGGGCTGACACGGGTGATGACGACAACAATCGCGCTGGAAACCTCCAAGGGTAATCTGGAACTGGCGCTGGCGTTGGGTATCGTACTAATCGCCATCGCCATCGCCGTAAATGCGGTAATCTATTACGTCGGACAATTCGGTCGCCGCTATCAGGAGGCTTCGTGATGAACGATGCTTTCAAAACCCTGACGCTGCAAAACGTGGAAGTTCGTCGCGATGGCAAGCAACTGCTCGGCCCGCTGGATTTCAGTCTGGCGACCCAAGGTATTACCGCGATCCTTGGCCATAACGGGGCGGGTAAAAGCCTGTTCCTGCATGTTTGCCACGGGCAGTTTACGGCTGTCAGAGGCACGATTCACTGGAATGGGCTACCGGTTTCGGACACCCGCAGTTGCCGCAGTCTGATGTTCCAGAACACACCGCTCATGCGCCGCTCGGTCGCTGCAAACGTTGAATTTTCGTTAATCGCCCTTGGCATCCCGAAAGCCGAACGCGTGCGTCGGGTTAACGAGGCCTTAACAAACGCCCGCCTATCGCAAAACCCGTCTGCTCCAGCGGCCAGCCTGTCAGGCGGCGAAAAGCAGCGCAT
>JAGLUD010000513.1 GCA_023134935.1 Paracoccaceae bacterium
AATCCCGCCAGCTCGGCGCAGCAACCGCACGACGCTCCAACGTTTCAAGGCGTGTATCAACGGCGACAGAAACGGCCTGTGCGAAATCTTCGTCATCCGTAATCAGGATCGACTGCGCACTTTCATCGTGTTCGGCTTGAGACAGCAAATCAACCGCAACCCAATCTGGATTGTTATCCTTATCCGCGATCACCAGAATTTCAGATGGGCCGGCGATCATATCAATCCCGACGCGCCCGAATACACGACGCTTGGCAGCTGCAACAAAAGCGTTCCCTGGTCCCGTAATCTTATCGACCTGCTTGATCGTATCCGTCCCGTAAGCCATCGCAGCAATCGCTTGTGCACCGCCTATACGGTAAACGGTTTCAACACCGGAAAGTCGCGCGGCTAACAGAACGAGCGGATTAACCTTGCCGTCCGGTGTAGGCGCGCAAATCACGAGGTTCTCGACCCCTGCAACGTTCGCGGGAATGGCATTCATCAGAACGGACGACGGATAAGAAGCCAAACCGCCGGGCACATACAGGCCTGCAGTTTCTACGGCAGACCAACGCCAGCCAAGTTCTGCACCACTATCATCCGTCCAGCGCTCATCTTTAGGTAACTGTCGTTCGTGATAGGCACGGATACGCACTGCTGCCAGCTCCAGCGCTTCACGTTCAGCGGCAGGAACTTTGGCAATCTCGGCATCCATCTCGGTCGCTGAGAACGCAAGTGTTTCCGGCGTCAGTGAAAGACGGTCAAACTTTTGGGTGAGTTCAATCACAGCAGCGTCGCCACGCGTAGAAACGTCTGCAATAATGTCAGCAACAATCGCGTCAACGTCTGGATCAGACTCGCGTTTCATCCCAAGGAGATCAACAAAGCGTGCCTCGAAATCAGGCTGCATAGAATTCAGAAATACAGGCATTTTATTCGTCCGGGTGCGTTGGAACGTGAGAGGAACGCGCAACATAAGGCCGCGAGACATCGCTTAAGGTTACGTCCAGACACTCAACATCCAGCGCAATTGCGCCATCGCCGGCGAGCGTCAAAATTACTTGCCCTGCGCCATCTTCACCAGCAACGAAACTTATTGATAACAGTTCAAACGCCATGTCTTTGTCCGATGGGTCCAACCCTTGCGCCGAAACTTTCAGCGTTGAATCAACGACCAACATCGACTGCACACGCTCATAAGGGCGGCTTTGCAGCTCGGCATTTGCGCGATCTTCCCAACGAAACCGGTTCAGCAAAACCGCAAACCGGTGTTTTTTGATCAACCACGAGATTTCAGCGTTCTGCCCAACCGCATCCTGCACATAAGTCGAGATAACCGCTAAATCGTCGGCACTCTCAGCCTTCAGTCGCAACGGTTGTTCTGCGCCGTCCGAGAATTTTGCATCTGCCATGGTTTACTCCGAAATTCGTTCGATTTTGGCACCACAAGCCGACAGCTTGCGCACCACATGTTCATACCCGCGATCGAGGTGATACACCCGCGTTACCACAGTTTCACCCGTCGCGGCCATCCCCGCAAGGATCAAACTGATGGAGGCCCGCAAATCCGTCGCCATAACCGGCGCACCTTTCAGGGATTTCACGCCCGTCACGGTCGCCATGCCGCCTTGCACATCAATATCCGCACCCATTCGGATCAGCTCGGGGGCGTGCATAAAACGGTTCTCGAAAATCTTTTCTTCCAGCACCGAAGTCCCGTCCGCCAGCGTCAACAACGCCATCATTTGCGCCTGCAAATCGGTGGGGAAACCGG
>JAGLUD010000052.1 GCA_023134935.1 Paracoccaceae bacterium
TTCGAAAAACCTTCAACAAGAACAAGGGTTTCCTTTGATGTTGGGGTTCGCCAGCTTGGCGGGCAGACTTTGGTGCTTTCAGGTTCTGACATGCAATTGGGGCATGGTGAAAGTATCGCTGACACGGCGCGAGTTCTGTCACGATATGTGGACATGATCATGATCCGCACGTTCGATGAATCCACCCTGCTGGAGCTGGCTGAGCACGCTACGGTTCCGGTTATCAACGGGCTGACGGATCGCACGCATCCTTGCCAGATTATGGCTGATGTTCTGACGTTTGAGGAACACCACGGACCGATCAAAGGCAAGAAGGTTGTCTGGACTGGAGACGGAAATAACGTCTGCGCCAGCTTCTTGCATGCGGCGGGGCAGTTCGGCTTTGACCTGACGTTCACGGGTCCGGAAAGCCTTGATCCTGAACAGGAATTTGTTAATTTCGCGCGATCCAAAGGGTCAATTATTACGCTGGAACGGGACGCTGAAAAGGCCGTTCAGGGGGCGGATTTGATTGTGGCGGATACGTGGGTTTCGATGCACGACGACAAGGCCTCGGCCAAGCATAATCTGTTGCAGCCTTATCAGGTTAACGAGCATTTAATGGACCAAGCCAAAGGCGACGCACTGTTCATGCACTGCTTGCCAGCCTATCGCGAGCAAGAGGTTACCTCGGAGGTTCTTGATGGTCCGCAGTCAGTGATTTTTGACGAGGCCGAGAACCGTCTGCATGCCCAAAAAGCGGTCATGCGATGGTGTCTAGGGAAGTAGTCCAAAGGCGTTAACGTTTGGAATAAATCGCGAAAATCGGGTGTGCACAATGCGTGCACAACCCGTACACAACACGTATGTACGATTTTGTGGGTGAGAGCGTTAACCTTTTGGGGCTACGCCAAAACATAACGTCCAGCACAATGTCATCTTAGTTCCACCCATGTAAGATTAGATATTGGAGAGATTCTAATCTCTTGAACCAAACCTGCGCGGGTGCAATTGTAAGATCGTAAAAGTCTAGTAAAGCGAACAAAATGTCAAAACGCACTCTAACCACCGCTGAAATGGGGGCCCACTTAGATGAACAACTTGGGGCGCTACAGCGATCAGTAGCGCTATTCGACGATGGTTATCAGTTGGAAGCTCGAAGGATGGCAGTAACTCTTCGAGTGATGTTACATAGCGGAAGAGACCCTTCTTTGCTAAAGCGATTGGGCCGTGACGAAATGGACTTTGTGGACAGCGCAAAGCCGTTTGATCCGAGTAATCTGGTGCCAACCCACAGCTTGGTTAGCCTTGCATTCCGCGAGGGCGAGATTTCTTATGCTGCCAAGCTCGACACCGAGTTGCCTGTTGTACTGACCCCGTTCGTCGGTTGGTGGGAGGGGGTAGTGTTTTCCGATAAACAAAACCGGCAAATGTCACGTGCTGACGTTATACGGACTGCGGCAGATCAAGACGGCGGGGCCCATGTAGATGGTGCTCTGCGCGCCGACTATGCAGCTTTGCGTTTTGAAAACTCGCTGGGATGGCTAACAGACCAAGACATCCCGCCATCTAATGACCCTGGCTATGCCGCTATTCGTCAAATCGCACATGAGGTTTTGAAGACATTTATCTCCGGATATTCTAAGACCATGGAGGATGTTCACAATGTTGGGAAAAAGTCAGAGATATCTGGTGGTAAGATGCGGTTCTTTCCTCATGAAAAGCAGTTTTTCATAATCAAAACCGCTACACCACTGATGCTAGGCCTCACTTATGTCACCGAGATCATTGTCGATAGTATCACTACGGGTTCAGTCAGGATGGTGGTCAATTCCACTGTTAGTGAGCCAGTGACTTTGGCTGGTGCACATAGTATGCGTATAGTGGCTGGGCCGGAGCAAAACACAGGCGTTTTTGGCGAGTACACCGACGCTGTTATAGCTCGAGTATCTATCAAACAAATTCTGGAATGACACTGGTATAAATGACGCTGGTATAGGCGAATGGTGCGCGGGGAACGCACACTCTACGGGATTGTGGCTGGTTCTTCGCGTTGGCTTGAGGTAATCGGAATTTGGCGTCACTGAGGGCATCACCAGAAAATGCGTATTGCGATTTATAATACCAATCCGACGGCTGAAAATGCCTCCCCGAGCGACCATTATGGCGGGATGTTCGAGGATATGTTGCGCCCTGAAATGCCGAGAGCAACGTTTGAGCATTTCGATGTGGTGGACGGGGTGTTTCCAGATAGTCCCACGGAGTTCGACGCTGTTGTAATTACCGGATCGTCGGCGTTTGTTACGGACGGCTCGGATTGGATTGAAACGCTGTTTTCGCACATTCGGGAAATTGATCGAACTGAAACCAAATTATTTGCGGTGTGTTTCGGGCATCAGGCTGTTGCGATGGCGTTGGGCGGTATGGTTGAGCGACGGGATATTGTGCTGGGGGCGCCTGAAATATGCGTAACCACGTCAAAGGGCTGGATGCAGCCTACGGCAGAATCATTGCGTTTGTTTGGTGGGAACTTTCAGCAAGTTATCGAAGTGCCTGAATCGTTGGAGGTGCTTGCTTCGCATCCCGATTGTCCGGTTTCGATGATGGCGAAGGGGGAGCACTTGATGACGGTGCAATTTCACCCCGAGTTTTCGGCTGATTATATGCACCAGTACGTTGATCAGATTTCGGAGCATATCAGCGATGAATCTGCGGCTGTGGCGCGGCAAGATTTTGAGGCAGGTGCTGACGGCGCGGTGTTTGCTAAATGGGCGGCGGCGTTTTTGGCTGGCTAATGAATGGTGCGCGGGGACCGCACACCCTACGGAATTCGATCTGGTCCTTCGTGCGGGCTTGGGGTAAACGGATTTTAGCATCTACAAAGGGTATCTCATGTCTCGCATTCTTATCACTTCGGCGTTGCCGTATATTAACGGTATCAAGCACCTCGGGAATTTGGTGGGCAGTCAGTTGCCGTCTGACGCTTATGCGCGGTTTATGCGGGCGCGAGGGCATGAGGTTATGTTCATATGCGCGACGGATGAACATGGAACGCCAGCGGAATTGGCGGCGGCGAAAGCTGGTGTTCCGGTGGCGGAATTTTGTGCGGATATGTGGCAGGTCCAAAGCGATATTGCTGACGGGTTCCGGTTGTCTTTTGATTACTTCGGGCGGTCCAGTTCTGAGCGCAACCGTGTGCTGACGCAGCATCTGGCAGGGAAACTGGCGGATAACGGGTTGATCGAAGAAGTGTCCGAGAAGCAGGTTTATTCGAACGCTGACGGTCGGTACCTGCCTGATCGGTATATCGAGGGGACGTGTCCGAACTGCGGGTTTGAAAATGCGCGTGGCGATCAGTGCGAGAATTGCACCAAGCAGTTGGACCCTACGGACTTGATTGATCCTCGGTCGGCGATTTCGGGGTCTACGGATTTGGAAGTGCGTGAGACGAAGCATTTGTATCTGCGCCAAAGCGCGATGCGCGACAAGTTGGATGCGTGGATTGATAAGCAGGAGGGGTGGCCGATTCTGACAACCTCGATCGCGAAGAAATGGCTGCATGACGGTGACGGGTTGCGAGATCGTGGGATCACGCGGGATTTGGACTGGGGTGTTCCAGTGCAATATGAAGGTGCGCCGTGGTCCGGGATGGAGGGCAAAGTCTTCTATGTCTGGTTTGATGCGCCGATTGAATATATCGCGGCGACGGCTGAATGGGCGGATGCCAATGGGTTGGATGACGCGGCTTGGGAAAGCTGGTGGCGCACCGACAAGGGCGCGGATGATGTGCATTATGTGCAGTTCATGGGTAAGGACAATGTGCCATTCCATACGCTTTCATTCCCAGCCACGATGATGGGTTCCGGCGAGGACTGGAAGCTGGTGGATTTCATTAAGTCTTACAATTGGCTGACTTATGAGGGCGGGAAGTTTTCGACCTCGCAAGGGCGCGGGATATTTATGAATCAGGCGTTGGAGGTTATGCCGTCCGATTACTGGCGTTGGTGGTTGTTGAGCAATGCGCCGGAGAGTTCGGATTCGGACTTCACGTGGGAGAGCTTTCAGGGTGGTGTGAATAAGGATTTGGCGGATGTGCTGGGGAATTTTGTTTCGCGTGTGACTAAGTTCTGTCGTTCCAAGTTTGGCGAAGTTGTGCCTGAGGGTGGTGCTTATGGTGAGGCCGAGGCGGCTGTTACGGCAGAAATAGCCAAGCGGTTAAAAGCCTATGAAACGCATATGGAAGCCATTGAGATTCGCAAGGCTACGGCTGAATTGCGGGCGATTTGGGTTGCCGGGAATGAGTATTTGCAAGCGGCAGCACCTTGGAGTGTCTATAAGACGGACCCTGATGCGGCGGCTGCGGTCGTGCGGTTTGCGTTGAATTTGATCCGTTTGTATGCGGTGCTTTCTGCGCCGTTTATTCCGGATGCTACCGAGAAGATGCTGGCGGCGATGAATGTGACGGATACGAGCTGGCCTGATGATCTGGACGCTGCGTTAAGTGCGCTGGCTGCGGGGCATGCGTTTGAAGTACCGGAGGTATCGTTCGCCAAGATCACGGACGATCGGCGGGTGGAACTGGAAGAGCAGTTTGCAGGGCAGGGATGACTACATATAAGGCCACATGCCATTGCGGGGCAGTTGAACTGAAGGCCTCGTTTCCCAACGGGTTGGGCGACCTTAAGCGGTGCAATTGCTCGATCTGCCGCCGCAAAGGGGCGGTGATGGGTTATACGGGCAAGGACAAGCTTGAGGTTGTGAAGGGGGCGGATAAGCTTTCCACTTACAGTTTCCACACACATGCGGCGCAGCATTATTTTTGTTCCAACTGCGGGATATATACGCACCATGTGCCACGCATTAATCCGGATATGTTTGGTGTGAACGTGGGTTGTATTGAGGGTATCGATATGGATGCGCTGGGCGATATTGCCGTGAACGACGGGATCAATCACCCGATGGATAAGAAAAGCTGAACCTTCGCTTTACAATGCCTGCCGAATGGCTATTTTCCCCGAACGATCTGATGCGGGCGTGGTGGAATAGGTAGACACGCCAGACTTAAAATCTGTTGGCCGTATGGCCGTGGGGGTTCAAGTCCCCCCGCCCGCACCA
>JAGLUD010000053.1 GCA_023134935.1 Paracoccaceae bacterium
TAATCGATTCCACGGTGGCAGCAAAGTTGGCGGAAAATCTTTCGGAGTCCGACATCACCCGCGGTGATTTGCGCACTGCAATGGCTGGGCAAGCAGCCAGTAAGGTTGCTGTGATCCCCGAGGTTCGTGCAGCCCTGTTGGGTTTTCAGAAATCTTACGCGCAGCGTGACGGTGGTGCGATTCTTGATGGCCGCGATATCGGCACCGTGATTTGCCCAGAGGCTGAAGTGAAAATCTACGTCACGGCCAGTGATGAAGTCCGCGCAGAACGACGGCACAAAGAACTGGTTCAAGCAAAGCCGGAATTAACGGTTACTCAAGTCTTGAGCGATCTTCGTGCAAGGGATGACCGTGATGCTGCGCGAGATGCATCACCGATGAAAGCGGCCGAGGATGCGCTGTTGTTGGATACTACGGAATTGTCGATAGACGAGGCTGTAGCACAGGCAATCGCGGTGGTTCAGGCGCGCCTTAAGTAACCGCCAGATTTCTAAAGCTTGAAATGGTGTGCCTGTTGGCCCTACATATTGTCCATGCACAAGCCTGATAAAGTCTGGGATCGTTTCGCCAATCGGTATGCAAAATCGCCCGTTTCGAACGAGGCTGCCTATCAGGAAAAGCTAAAAATCACCCGCACCTATTTCACGCCGGAATCCGAGGTGCTGGAATTTGGCTGTGGCACAGGCACCACCGCCGTTTCCCATACTCCGTTTGTTAAGCACATTCATGCGATAGATGTGTCATCAAAGATGCTTGAATTTGCGAAGGTTAAGGCGGATGCGGCAGGTGTTTCGAATATAACATTTACATGTGCGAATATCGAAGGCTTTGCGGACAGTGGCACCGTTTACGACGTGATCATGGGTCATAGCATATTGCATCTTCTAGAGGCTAAAGAGGCGGTCATTGCCACCGTTTACAAAATGCTAAAACCAGGCGGCGTGTTTGTATCGAGCACCGTTTGTATTAGCGGTAATAAGACGTTTCTTCGAGCGGGTCTGGCGATTGGCAGCCGTCTTGGCCTGTTACCGCTGGTGAATTTCTTTAGTGTTGATGACCTAGCGAAAAGCCTGACGAATGCCGGTTTCACGATTGATCGTCAATGGTTGCCGGAAAACAGTGACGCCGTGTTTATCGTGGCGAAGAAGTAGGGCGAGACCCGGCTGTTGATGTGCCCTTGCTAGACACCCCGAAATTGTCTATAGACGCAGCCGTTGCCGAGGCTTTGGCGCTAGTACACATTCGATTCGTATAGGGTGGGAATTTTCCAACCTGTAAGTTCGTACAAAACCACAGCCTCAGACCCATTAACCTAAAGACCGGTGGAACCAACCACTCGGCCCGTAAAAAAACACTGTTAGGAGACATCATATGTCAGCTTCCGTATCCATGGAAGATTTTGAAGCCCTTTTGAACGAGAGCTTCGAGCTGGAAACCCCCGATGAGGGTTCCGTTGTTAAAGGTACTGTAATTGCTATTGAAGCAGGTCAGGCCATCATCGATATCGGTTATAAAATGGAAGGCCGTATCGAACTCAAAGAATTCGCTATGCCAGGTCAGCCCGCAGAAGTCGCCGTTGGCGATACTGTAGAGGTATTCCTTGACCGCGTAGAAAACGCACGTGGCGAGGCTATCCTTAGCCGTGAAAAAGCCCGTCGTGAAGAAGCTTGGGACCGTCTGGAAAAAGCTGCTGAAAACGAAGAGCA
>JAGLUD010000054.1 GCA_023134935.1 Paracoccaceae bacterium
TTTGCATGGCTTCCAATTGGTCGTGAGTCACGTAAACGGTTGTAGCACCCATGCGGTCATGAAGGGCGCGTAGCTCTTCTGACATGTGTTCGCGAAATTCTGCATCAAGCGCACCGAGCGGCTCGTCCATGAAGAACGCTTTAGGTTCGCGGACGATTGCGCGGCCAAGGGCAACACGCTGACGGTCGCCGCCTGAAAGACCACCTACCGGGCGCTTCAGGATGTCCTCGATACCAAGGATATTGGCAACTTCGGAGACCCGTCTTTTAACTTCTGCGCGGGGCACACCCTGACAAAGCAAGGGGTAGCTGATATTTTTCCCTACATTCATATGCGGGTAAAGTGCGAACATCTGAAACACAAAAGCGATATCGCGCTGGCTGGCGCGCTTTTGGCCAACCTCTTCACCATCAATGTAAATCTCACCAGATGTTGGCAGTTCCAGACCAGCCATCATCCGAAGCGTCGTTGTTTTGCCACATCCGGATGGTCCAAGCAGCATGAAGAACTCACCATCTTCAACCGTAAAGGAAGAAGATTGCACAGCGGTAAATGACCCGAAGTCTTTACGCACATTTTCAATTCGTATTTGTGCCATTGTCTACTCCGCGAAGTGGCTGACGACGAGAAACATCACCGTGCCGATTAGAATTGTGATGAACGAGTATGTGTAGAGCCACATGAAATATGACTGCATCAGCATGACAACGCCAACCGCGATAAGGATCGATGCGACAATCTCCCATGGGCCACGACGAAGGCCGATAATTCCTTTGATGAAACCACTCATTTGCGGACCGCCCCGAATGTGATGCCACGAAGCAAGTGCTTACGCAGCGCGATTGTGAAGATCATAACCGGCACAAGGAAGATCGTTGCCCCAGCGGCCACGGCTGGCCAATCTTTGCCGCCAACACCGATGATCGTCGGAATGAATGGTGGCGCAGTTTGCGCAGTGCCGGACGTTAGAAGAACTGCGAATGCATATTCGTTCCATGCAAAGATCAGACAGAAAATAGCAGTCGAGGCGATACCAGTCGCTGCTTGCGGCAACACCACTTTGTAGAACGCCTGGAACCGTGTGTACCCGTCAATCAACGCAGCTTCTTCGTACTCGATCGGGATCTCGTCAATGAATCCCTTCAACAACCAAACCGAAAGCGACAAGTTCACGGCTGTGTAAAGTAGTATCATCCCTAGGTGCGTGTCGTTCAAACCCAGCTGTCGGAACATTAGGAAGATCGGGATAGCAACAGCAATCGGCGGCATCATCCTTGTAGACAGAATAAAGAACAACAGATCATCCTTTAACGGTACTCGGAACCGCGAGAAAGCATAGGCTGCAGCGGTTCCCAAAACCATGCAAAGGATCGTAGACCCGAATCCGATAATTACAGAGTTTAGGAACCGCTCGCCATATCGGGACGCGCCCGATATCACCATGTTTTGATCGCGAACGATCTCGTCATACCAAGTTTCCGGCTCGCCTATCGTGGCTTCCATACTTTCGGTAATACGTGTCCGCGTTGTGAAAAGATTAACGTACCCTTCCAGCGTTGGTTCAAAGATTACCTTCGGAGGGTAGGCAATCGCGTCAGTTGGCGACTTGAAACCCGTTGCGATGATCCAAAGCAGTGGCATGATTGTGATAACCGCATAGGTGATTACCAAGATACCAGCGAACCATTTCGTCTGCTTATTCGGTTCTGTTACTGAGAAGCTCATCTTTCTTTCACCTTATTTAGGGCCTTCACATAGATCGAGGCCATCCCGAACACCGTGACGAACAAAATAACTGCGTAAGCCGAGGCATATCCCGTACGCCATTTTTCAAACGCTTCACGTTTAAGATTAATCGAGGTTAACTCGGTTATAGACCCAGGCCCTCCACCGGTTAACTGAACGACCAGATCGAACATTTTGAAGTTTTCAATGCCACGGAACAATATGGCCAGCATCAGGAA
>JAGLUD010000055.1 GCA_023134935.1 Paracoccaceae bacterium
AGCAAGAAGTGGGCCGTAGCCTGCATGTTCTGCCATATATCGCCATCCGAGAGAATCTTCTTGTAGTTACTAAGACCGACCCAGTCGACGTCACGGTTTGGTCGGTTCACTCGGAAATTGGTAAAACTCAGGCGAATTGTCCAGATTAGCGGGAAGATATTAACCGCTAGAAGCAAGAAGATTGACGGGCCTACGAATATCCAGGCGATCGCCCGGTCTGACAGTCCGCGAATTTTCTTCGCGACGGGGGCCGGTGTCGATTTGGCCAGTTTGTCGATCGGTGATTGAGTCATTTCGGGCTTCCTTCATCACGATAAGGGTACCTGCCAACTTTCTGGCATAACCGTTAATGTGTGGTAGTTTAAAATTGCCCCCCGCTAAAGCTACCCGCGGGGGAGCGGTAGTTTTAGCGGTGGGCGGCCGGCCGAGCACGGAGGCACCCGGCCGGTAGGGGGGGTACTAGAGTAGACCTTCGTCTTCGAAGACTTCAGTCCAGTCTTCTACAAGACCGTCTAGAGCTTCTTTTGCGGTACCATCGCCAGCAATCACGTAGTTATGAACACGTGCTTGCATGGACAGAAGAAGTTCCGCATATGCAGGTTCAGCCCAGAAATCCTTCACGATAGCCATCGAGTCTAGGAAAGTTTGAGCATATGGCTGGCTGGATGCGAAATCCGGATCTTCGACTACAGATAGTAGAGCCGAGTAACCGCCAAGTTCCCACCACTGTGCCTGAACTTCAGACTGTGCGAACCATTGGATGTACTCAAGTGCTGCGTCTTGCTTTTCAGAATAAGCAACAACCGAGATACCCTGACCACCAAGCTGTGCAAATTGACCTGCAGGACCAGCTGGGTTCGGGAAGTAACCGGAACGATCACCACCAACATTAGGATCGGCATTCACACCAGGCCAAATGAAGGCGAAGTTCATCTGCATGGCAACCTGACCGGATTTATAAGCGTCGATATTCTCGCCCATGTACCAGTTCGAAGAACCCGGAGGGGTACCGTTGTCGTACAGCTCTTTATAGAATTCCAACCCGGCAATTGCGCCGTCAGAGTTCACAAAACCTTCAAGATCGTAAGGCTTGTCTGGGTTGTTGTATTCGAACCCATAGTTATAAAGTGCGTTAGTTACGCCCATCGTGATACCTTCGGAACCACGTTCGGTGTAAATTGCAGCACCGTAAACCTTCGTGCCATCGATATCGCGGCCCTGGAAGAATTCAGCAATATCTTTAAGCTCTGCCAATGTTGCAGGAACGCCAAGTGCACGACCGTATGTGGCCTGATATTCAGCCTGAAGGTCTGCGCGTTCGAACCAGTCTTTACGGTAGGTCCAACCAACAACATCACCAAATGCAGGCAGTGCCCAGTAGTTAGGTGTGTTTTTTGGCCATTCGGAATAACCCGTCACAGTCGCTGGAATGAAATCATCCATCGTAATGCCATTAGCATCGAAGAAGTCGTTCAACTTGATGTAGTGACCGTTTTCAGCGCCGCCACCGATCCACTGGCTGTCGCCAATCATCAGATCGCAGAGTTGGCCGCCAGAGTTCAGCTCGTTCAACATCCGGTCAGCAAAGTTCGGCCAAGGCACGAATTCAAAGCTCATGTTATGACCAGAAGTCGCTTCGAAATCCTTACTAAGCTCAACCAGTGCGTTCGCAGGGTCCCATGCGGCCCAGCAAAGGGTCAGATCCTCAGCCTGAGCGGTAGATGCTGATGCTATCAGCGCCACCGTGGCTGCGGTCCATGTAAATCGGTTTTTCATTTAAAACTCCTCCCTAGAGTTATTCACAATTTTCTATCCAGAATCATTGAGTGGCTCCTTTCTATTTGAGGTGCGCACCTCAAGTCAAGCTTTTTTGATGTACGCACCTCAAATTTACCTTGCTTTTCACAGTGGAAACGGGTAAATAGTGTTGATATTAAAGGATTTAGGACACACCGCAGAATGAGGCCAACCACAAAAGACCTTGCAAAAGCTGCGGGCGTAAGCTTGGCAACCGTCGATCGTGTATTGAATAGACGCACTGGTGTTCGAAAGAAAACGGTCGACGCAGTGAACGAAGCGATTACGCGAATTGGCTTTGAGCGTAACCAGTTAGCGGCCACACTTGCACGAAAGCGCGGGTATCGGTTCGGATTCGTTTTGCCAAAAGAAGGCGATGAATTTCTAAATGAAATTCTTGGGAGGGTTCGCGAAATAAACGAAGCCAGTCGTTCTGAAATGATTGAAGTAAAAGCCATTCGAGTGAACGAGCAGGACCCACATAGAACTGAACGGTCACTGGCGCGCCTGCGCCAGAAAGATTTTGACGGTGTGGCCATCATGGCCCCCGCAACCCCTCAAATTCGCGACGCCATCCGCCGTATGCGCGAACGTGGGATCCAGACGATTCCGTTTATATCCAATCAGGACGGTGAAGAAACTGAAGGGTTTGTCGGGATCGATAACCGCTCCGCTGGGGCGACTGCGGGTCGCTTAATGGGCCGATTTACGTGCGGTCAGCCCGGCTCAATCGCGGTTATTACCGACACCATGCAATCACGCGACAGTCTGGAGCGGCGCCTTGGGTTTGACAGCATCATCAATCGCACCTTCCCGAACCTTGTTGTCTTACCGTCGCTTGAAACCTATGGCGACCCTGATCGAACCAGGAAAATCGTAAAGACCGTTTTTGATGCGCATCCTGAACTTGTTGGCGTCTATGTCGTCGGCTCTGAGGCGCGCGCTCCGTTGGAAGCAATCGAAAGTTTCAGGTATTCCCGAAACCTAATAGCAATTGCGCACGAACGTACACCAACGACCGTTGCTGCGCTAACCGATGGCCGGATCGATGCGGTTGTAACGCAAGATCCGGGGCACATCGTCAGAAGTGCTGTTCGGATTTTGCGGGCCAAATGCGAAAACCGGACCACGCTTGCGTCGCAAGAAAAGATCAGGATTGAGATACTATTGGCTGAAAACCTGTAGATGAGCGTGCGCAGAGTCACAGGATGGCTATTGCTAGAATGAACCCGCCCCGTCTGTCGCATTAATTAACGCAGATAAACTTGGCTTTCAGCCTTGGAGCTCTCGATTTCTGACTCTGACATCAAACAAAATGCGGTGGAAAGACCATCCGCTTCAGCGGCCGAGCTTGCTACAACACTCACGCCAGACCAAACCCCACCAGGGTATCCCGTACGTGGGTCCAGAATATGCCCAACTTTTCCGTTCACATCAAATGTGGTGCCCAAAGGGGCAGACGTTGCGATCGCGGCGTTCTGCAACGAAACGCGCTGTCCGTCATCGCTCCCAAGCTTTACCCGCCACTCATCACCACTTGGTGCCGTGCCTGACGCAACAATTTCACCAGTATTAACCAGCACATTGGAAACGCCATTATCGCGCAACAGATTTGTAACCTTGTCAGCAATAAATCCTTGCGCAATCCCGTTTAGGGTCAAACGTACCCCTGCCCTATCAAACGATATACGTTGGGCTGAATATTGGACATGCCGCCATCCGGTGACTGACATTGCCTTCTCTATACTTCCGGCATCCGGTGCGACGCCCGTCGCATACGCCTCGGCGTACGTAGACCAAAGCGTTTGAACTGTTGGGTCAAAAGCACCGCTGGTGCGCGCATTAAGGGCAGAGCAAATCGACAACAATTCGATCATCTCGAATGCAGGGTTTTCCAAAACGCTATCGCGGTTCAAACGCGTAAGTTGGCTGTCGGTTTGATAAAGACTAAAGATGCTCTCAAGTCTTTTGATCTCCGCAACAGCACTAGCAATCAAGCGATCCGCATCTGGATGGTCGAGAATAATCTGCGCCTCTGCACCCAATGCAATACCATGCCATTGGGCTACGTTTGCGCTGGCACGTGCACCAATAACGGGCAGAGCAACCGCCCCAGCCACGATGCTTAGAAATCTTCTACGGGTCGTCATTCGGATGTCTCCAGTGCAGCGGTGTCAAATTCTACGGGTGCCAAAACCAATTCGGCGGGGATTTCGGCTAAGGTCATGATTTCGCCGCCATGTTCAACGGTGAAGGCTTCGGCTTTGGCAAGATCGCCAAATGGGGCCAATTCGGGCGCACCCATGCCACCGATCGCGTCTGAGTTTACGACGAAATATGCAAGGCTCGCGTCAATCCAGTTTTCTGCGCCCGGCTCCAGCCAACTGATGGCCTCGCCCATGTCGTTGACATACATCACCAAAATTTCCGCGGACTGTTCGGGTGATTTCAAATATGCGATGCCATCACGAACTTGGCTAAACCACAGCGGTGCAGGGAATCCAGCGAGGTGAACTTGTGCTTTTGGTCCTTGGTGCTCCAAAATCACCATCTGGCAATAATGGCCAGCGGCCTCGGCAGTCAGAACCAACGGGTCAGGGACTGCGACGCTGGCGACGTCATCTTTGCACCCCACCAGCAGGAACAGCGGCAGTATTACAGCAAATGCACGCATCATGGTTCGACCCTCCGGAAAGCGGTCCACGCTAGGAATAACGCAATTATTGGCCATAGAAGCAGGGACGTGAGTTGGCCCATCGTACCCGACGCGCCACCTGCGGCCCCGACACCTGAGGCCAGTTCCGATACCGATAAGTCTGGCATATTGATCAGCCGAAATGCGTCAGCCGGGTTCGCGACCAGCAACCAAGGGAATATGTCTTTGGTGAAGGTTCCGCCGTCATCGGCAACCAACGCACCAAGTAGCCCGAGATCGTATAATACAACGCAAATCAACCAGATGATAATGACTATGCCCGAAGCCACGCCGGTCTGGCGCACTAAACTAGACACGAGATACCCGATGCCCAGAAATGCCGCACCAAGCGCAAGCGAAGTGGCGAATAGTTTTAGCAGTGGTTGGAACGACAAGTCGGTCATACCGTATTGCCAAATGGTTAACACTGCCGTCAACCCAAGCCCGACGGCGATAGCTACGCCAAGCACACTTAGGTGCGCAAGAAACTTGCCTATCAATATTTCGCCGCGCGACATCGGATATGTAAGGTTGAGGGCGAGCGTGCCACGCTCAGCCTCGCCCGCGATGGCGTCAAACGAAAGCAGTAATCCGATTAGCGGGATTAGATAGACAGAAAGTGTAGTAATGGATGTGATTGCCACCGTCAGAGGATCAACTCCCAGCGTGCCGGTGGGAGCGCCACCTGCCAGTGTCAGTACTACGGTGAAAAGGGCCATCAAAATGACGGACGTCGCGACCCACATGTTGCGCCGTGCGATCAGAAGCTCAAGTCGGGTGATTGCGAAAATGGACATTACGCGCCCTCCCCAGCAATAGAATAGTAACGATATAGGTCTTCCAGACTTGCCGGTATTACATCGACGTCTTTGATGACTGCCCCCATCGAGGTGATCTGTCCAAGCATCGCGATCTTACCATCCTGCTGGCACGTCAAAGTAATGGAGCGACCATTCACTCGCTCTCCGCCAAGTTCGGTGGCGATGCGGTCGGCGTCTGCCTCGGATGTCGTGACATGCACTTGGATAGGTAGGCGTGCGGACTGACGGAGCGTGGCAAGGCTGTCGTCGGCCAACAGCTTCCCCTTGCTCATAATGGCGATCCGGTCGGTGCGGGTTTCAAGTTCGGTTAAGGCATGGGAGGACAACAACACAGCGGTGCCGCCGGCGGATAATTCCTCGACGATATCGTAAAATTCGTGGCGTGAGATTGGATCAAGACCCGATGTAGGTTCATCCAGCAACGCCAGTTTGGGATGACCCAACAACGCTTGTGCAAGACCGATACGTTGGCGCATGCCTTTGGAATAGGTTCGGATTTTACGATCGGCCGCATCGCTTAACCCAACACGATCCAGAAGGTCGTCGGCGCGTTGCATGGTTGCCGATTTAAGACGGGCGAAATGGCGCAATTGCTCGCGTCCTGTTAACGCCCCGTGGAACGCAACGCTTTCCGGCAGGAAACCGATGGCGGTGCGTGAAGCGCGCGACCCCGGTGCCGCGCCCAGAACTGAAATTGTTCCAGATGTGATCGGTGTCAGACCCAGAATCATGCGCATCAGCGTGGTTTTACCTGCACCGTTGTGGCCAAGAAGGGCAACTCGTTCGCCAGCCTCTATCTTCAGGCTGACGTTGCGCACAGTTTCCAGCTTGCCGTATTGTTTGCTTACATTTTCAATTAACAAAGTTGTCATCGGATTTCTTTCCAGACAGGAATTTCGGGGCGCACCGGCTGCATTAGCGGTGCGCGGTCTATGACGCCGCCGGGCAATGTAGCGGGGAACGCGGATTGCGACCAGCGGATTAGCTGAACTGCAGGCGAACCAAGCAGTGCCTTGGCGGCAGGCTGGGTCCACAACACATGGTCCATAATATCGTTCGGACGGTAAGAGCTGTCAGCGATGCCGTCCCCGTTCAGATCGAAAGCGGCATGGTCGGACCAGTAGTTGCCGTTTTCGTCAACGCTC
The DNA here is from genome assembly GCA_023134935.1 of Paracoccaceae bacterium. GTDB lineage: Bacteria > Pseudomonadota > Alphaproteobacteria > Rhodobacterales > Rhodobacteraceae > NORP23. Next base: position 6,459 of record JAGLUD010000055.1, read on the forward strand.
CAATCCACCCATTTGGAACCGACGTATTTGACTTGAGTGCGGTTGCCAATAAAGGCGTTGCCGGACATTTCATTGCGTTCGGAACCGGCAGTGAAGTGGATACCGATGCCGCAGCCCTCAAACCAATTGCCGGCAAATGTATTTTTATGCGCATTGTAGATGAACACGCATTTGTCGCGTACTTGCTGAATGGTGTTGTTAACCACTTCGCTTTTGTTGGTGTAGTTCATCATGATCCCGTGATCGCGGTCACCGATCGAAAGGTTCCCTTCGATCCGAACGTTATCGGAATACATCACCGCGTATCCCAAGTGGTTGCCCTCGGAAATATTGCCGAAAACCAGCGAATTGTTGGCGTACATATAATGCACCGCAAATCGTAAATCGCGGAAACGGTTGCCGGTAAATTCATTGTTTTTGGAGGTATTAACAAACACTCCGTCGCGCCCATATCGCACGTCATTACCAATCACGCGAGTGCCTGGCGCGTTCCAGAGATAGATACCGTTGCCGCGATCATTCATACGCGCGTCTTGCCGGCCTACGATGGTATTACCTTCGATTAACGAGTCTTTCGCGCCATGCACGTCGATGCCAATCAAGTTGCCAATTAACGTGTTACCCCGAACCACCGCACGGTGTGCGCGCTTGGTCAGCGTAATACCTGCATCAAGCCCATCACCACCGGAACCTGAACCGATAACCGTCAGGCCTTCGATCGTCACATCTGGCACAGTAACCTTAATAGTTGACCCGATTTCGCGCCCGTCAATCAAAGCGCCCTCGCCAATCAATGTCAGCGGAACTTCAATCACAATCGGCCCAAAGTGCGTGCCTTGCGACAGGCGGAGGATATCCCCCGCCTGCGCGTTTTTCAAAGCCTCAACAAGTGCCCCATCTGTTGCAGGCACAATTGTTTCGCTCGCCACGGCGGGGGACACCGGAAGCAACAGAACAATTAGCAAGAACAAACGAAGCATCATTGAAACTTATCCTTATGCAGGCTCAACCAACATCCGGCCGCGCATCTCCATGTGGAGGGCGTGACAGAACCATTGGCAGTAATACCAGTGAACACCCGGACGGCCTGCGATGAATGTAATCGACGCAGTTGCCTGCGGTCCTACTTCCATACAAACACCATGGTTGCCCAGCGAGAATCCGTGGGTCAAATCGTCCACATCGTCGATGTTGGTCACATATACTGTAACCTCGTCGCCTTGCTTAACTGTGAACTGCTCCATCGAGAA
>JAGLUD010000056.1 GCA_023134935.1 Paracoccaceae bacterium
TCTTCCAGCACGACACCATCAGCTTCAGCCTGTTTGCGTGCATCATCCCACATCGGATTATCACGTTCCCAGATCGCATCAGGAGTCACTTTTGAGCGGTGTACGATGATACAGTCATGCGGCTCGGCAAATGTCGGGCTGTCATGAACCACTTCAGGCGTACTGCCGGAAATGTCGATCAACTGCTCGCTTTCAGGTTTCAAAGGACCAACGTTCAAGTAACGGTCTTTCGAGAACTTGTTCAGCGACACCAACCATTGACCATCAGCATCTTTGGTTTCACCCATCGATGTGTGGTTATGGCCCGGCTGATACATCACGTCTGTTTTGTGGACGATCGGATCAACATCTTCGCCAGCATACAGACGAACGGCCTTATCGATGTCCCACTTAACCATTTGGCTGTCGAGGAACAACGTGGTGTACGCCATGCCTTTACCGTCAAATGCAGTGTGGAGAGGGCCAAGACCCAGCTCTGGTTCAGCAACAACTGCCGAACGTGGATCAGCGCCGTCAAACACAGCTTCCAGTTTATCCCACTCGATCACGGAAACAGTCGGGGAAAGTTTACCGTTAACCATAACGTACTTGCCGTCTGGTGCAGTGTTCACACCGTGTGGGCTGTTCGGGATTGGAATGTAAACAGTCAGGTCAGACCCTTTACGACCATCAAGAACTTTAACGCCGTTGTGGACTTCATATTCACCAGCGGCAACAGCAGCTTCGATACGGGCGATGTTGAATACAACAACGTGGTCCATCTCGGCTTCCATCATACCGGCAAGTTCAGTCGCACCCTCGGAGTTATAGCTCGAGGACATGGCGTATTTACCTTGATAGTCACAATCGACGTTATCTAGGTTACCAGTCACCATGATCTGCCACGAGATTTCCATGCTGTCGCCGTCAATCGCGGTAAAGATGGAAACGTAGTTTTCTACGTCATCCATGTTTGTGCCGTCATTGATCAGCGGCACACGGTGCTCGCCGTTCGCGAACACATAACCAGTGCGCGGGAACTTTTGTGGACGAAGACCGTGGATGTCCGAAGCGTTCGGAATCTCGATCATCTTGTCGCATTTCATGAATTTACAATCGACGCGGGCAACACGTGTGTTGGCTTTGTCGTTCATGAATAGGTAACGACCGTCATATGTACCGTCTGTGAAGGACATATGTGGGTGGTGAAGGTCGCCGTTGTCGTAAACTTCGTCACCGGTAAGCGCGAGGAAGTCTTTGGTTTCCTGCATCATGCCGTCGCGCATGATTTTCTTGGACTCGTTCGTGTGACCCCAGCCAGTAGCGGAGCAACGGTTGAACACAGGCACACGCATCAATTCGCGCATGGAAGGCACGCCGAGAATACGCAATTCGCCAGCTTGGCCCGAGGACCAGAAGCCGTAGTATTCGTCAAGTTCACCGGGTGCTACTTCGTTTTTGGCAGACGCAGCAGCAGGCGATGCTACCAGTGAAGCACCTCCACCTACGGCGGCAATCGTACCGGCAAGAATGGCACCTTTTCCGGGGCCCGTCAGAACATCGCGACGCGACATCCCATCCTTGGTTTTAATGTCATCAGACATATTAGCTCTCCTTAGTTGCAGTTGAGTTTGGGTGATTAACGAGACGGTCCAGCGCATCTGTGCCGGTAGCCATCTTCGCCCGTCGTTTGTCACCTTTGATGACAACGGGGCATTTCGTGTGGTCCTGATAAAGCACCTGACAGTGCAAGCAGGACAGACATTCGTTCGGATTGATCTCACCCGTTGGGTGGATCGCCTGAACGAAGCATTCTTTGGAGCAGGTCTGACAAGGCGACCCGCATTCTTTGTAACGTTTCAGCCAATCAAACATCCGCAGACGACCAGGGATCGCCAATGCCGCACCGAGCGGGCAAATGTAACGGCAGTAGAAACGTTCGATGAACAGGCCGATGCCAAGCATGACTGCTGCGAATAATACGTAAGGCCATGAGCGAACGAACTTGAGGATGATCGAGGTTTTGAAAGGCTCGATTTCAGCAAAATGTTCGGCCAACGGGATCGAAACTAGCGAAAGCCCGAACAGACCAAGGAAAATCATATATTTCAGCGGCCATAAGCGTTCGTGCAGCCCCCATGGAAGTGTCCACTGTGGAACCTTGAAGAAGCGCGCGATCTGATTGGTGATCTCTTGCAACGCACCGAACGGGCAAAGCCAGCCGCAAAAACCGCCACGCCCCCAAAATAGCAACGTAACGGCGACAGATACCCACAATATGAACACAAGTGGATCCATCAGAAACGCATCCCAACTGAAACCAGAAGTCAGCGACGCGCCCAACGCCATCAGGTTCACGACTGAAAGCTGTGCGTTTTGGTGCCAACCAAGGAATACCAGCGTCATCACTAGAAACCCCATGCGGAACCAATAGAACGCGCGGGCGTGGCGTGTAACTTGCATCTGGAAGAAGAATACGCCGGTCAGCACAGTCAGCATCCCGATCAGCAAGCCGATCTCAACCGTTTTGCTTTTCCATATCCGTTGCCAAAGCGCCTTACGGGCGGCGGCATCTTCGTCTGTTTCATTAACCGCAGTCGCAACAGGCGGGGCGAGCGCCGTCAGGTATTGTGGCGGGATGTTATACCCCAGATCATAGGTCAGGAATATCTTTTCAATTGGCCCAACGACGCGCTGTGCCAGCAATTGCAAACGCCACGGTTTGGTCGGATCAAATTCGCTGTCCGCCGGAATTTTGAACATGTCAATTTCGGTAAAAGTAGGAGCACCGTCTGCGGCCAACTCTCCAAGGCGGCGATGCTGTCGGTCACGGAACCGAACAGAGATATCACCTTGAATCAACTGGATGCGGTCGAATATCCCGCCGCGAACGTAACCGTTACCTTTGAAGGAAAAAGCGCCTCGGCCCATGACAAGGATCGCTTGTTCGCCCTCGTCCAGCCATTCGGTCAGATTTCCGTATTCGGCTTCACCCATCAGGCTCAACCCAATGCTAGGCGCGGAAATCAACGCGGTGTGCATGTCTATATATGTGTCACCCGGCTCGCCCGGTTCTTCGTGTTTAAGGACCCGCTCATCACCAGTCGCTGCGAATGCAGCGTTGATCTGTCCGATATCCAAGGTCATTCGGCGAACGGTCCCGTCACCAGACATCGTTGCCCAGTCATTAATGGAGCGTTCATCCATGTTCATAACATGCGTCGGGCCAGCATTCGCCGCATCGTTGTTCAGCCCACCAAGACCAAGTGCTCTCGCAACTTTGATGCTGGAGCGAACAATAGAGTCGTCGATGATCATAATAGTCACCGTCGCGCCCGAAATAATTTCGAGGTCATGGCCTGATCCACCGGCCGCAGCTTCGGCAACAATATCCAACCCGCGATAACTTTCAGTTAACGCTTTGATTTTCCTGTCCGGGATACCGATTAGCACGATAGGTTCGGAATGCTTAACCAATTCCGCGCGAAGCAACTTCGCTTCACTGTCGATTGCCACCATCACATGGATGGGTTTTCCCGAATACCCTGTGGTACTGACAAAATCCGAGGTGATATAGGCGTATCCCACCACGTCAGAGCCATTAAGCACCGGAACGGCTGGAATATTGTCGAGTATGGCACCATAGGCGGTGGCACCCTCGACAAATTCGCTGGCGGGTATTTCCGAAATAAAGTTTTGAATAACCGGCTGTGTCTGCGCCTGCGCACTACTGGCAATAGCCAGAAACGCTAGCTGCAATATCGCGAGAACACGCACAATGTAAGGAAGATGAAGTCCGGATGTCAGGTTCAAGCGCATGGGATGCTCCATGCTGTGGAAACTGTTCCGTTATGCTCTTCGATCGTCAAAGAGATGTTGGTAGTCATGTTGTTTTCTACGCTCGCGATTGGGGGTCCGCGGCAAGCGGACCAATATTGTTCTGGGTTGCCAGGCAAGCTTGCCTGATCACTCGAATAAGAAATGTTGGAAAAATCATTCAAAGCCAAATCGCTGTGGTGCGCTGAATGTAAGGCTTGCGCGTCCCCCACAGGAGTAAGGCAATAATCACAGTGGTTGCATTCCGGTGTTTGTTTTTGGCCGTCTTCGCCAATTTGGACAAAGTATGTTCCGCCGTCGGAACAGATTTCGACCCAGTTTGCGGATGTGCTCGAACCGTGATCCGCCATTACCGCATTGGATTGCCCAAGTAAGACTGCAATCGACAACACAATGGACAATACCCAACGCATTGCGAAACATTTGTTTCGGCAGCGTTGGTTTTGGGATGTCTGTGTGTGCGGTGTCATAAAACGACTCGAATAGCTTGTTATTAATTCTGAAGATAATTCATCTAATAGGTGCGCTTATTGATTTTGATCAAGTCAAATCTAATTTATTGCATACATAAGCATGCCGGATTGTTGCATTGATTAAGTTCGCCATGTTATCGTTGCGCGAATGGCATCAATTGGTGTAATTGTGACTAAACGTAAACATCATATTTAGTCGATTTTAGATGAGTCGCCCAAAAGGCGAATGTTCGAAGGAGCGCATGTTCGTGTTTACCGAAAAGGAAAAAGAAAGCATCAATCGATCGGTGCTTTTCAAAAACGTTCCCGACGACATAACCCGAAAGTTACTGGCACAAAGCCAAAAGTGCACCATTCCACGCGGGAAGACTCTGTTCATCCAAGGCGACAGTGCTGATCGGATGTTTGTAGTATTAAAAGGCTGGGTGAAGCTCTCCCGTATCTCCTCCTCCGGGGACGAGGTCGTTTTGACCGTTTATTCGACTGGCGACAGTTTCGGGGAGGCGGCCGCCCTTAAGGCCGGTCTATACCCCGTATCCGCTGAGGCAGTTTCAGATTGCCATCTGATGTCGATAAAAGCGTCGGTCATATTGAAAGCACTGACGACACACCCCGAGCTTGCGGTCGCGATGCTAAGCTGCACGTTCCAACACCTGCATGAACTCGTTTTACAGCTCGAAGATATGAAAGCCCTGAGCGGGGCTAAGCGATTGGCAGCATTCCTGATTGCCTTGGCCCCGGTTGACGCTGGCAGCTGCACATTCTCGCTTCCGTATGACAAAGTCTTGATCGCCGCGCGACTAGGCATGAAGCCAGAAAGTCTGTCGCGTGCCTTCGCAAGATTACGGGATACCGGCGTAATGGTTTCCCGAAACAACGTGGCGATTTCAGATATCGAGGGCCTTCACGATTATGTCGAAGAGGAACGATCTGCTGGCTGGAAACAAGTCGGTGCCTGATTGTCAGGTCGAGATTTATGCTGCGGCATGATCCGAAGTTGTAGGTGCGAGCGGCCCTGCCCGCCTGCACCTATCTGCATAATCAAATCTCATTACCCGACGGTAAACGCGAAACCGATGCTATGACTTTTCCGCCGCCGCAACATGTTTCTTAACCGCAAAAAAGCTGTCTGGCGTGACGGAAATCGTATCGATGCCGTACTCGACAAGTTTTCGTGCAAACTCCGGATTATTACTTGGGGCCTGCCCGCATAGACCTACTTTAGCACCCACGTTATGCGCCCGTTCAATGACGTTTTTGATCATCCACAGTACTGCGGGATCAGCTTCGTCAAACAAATCCGACAAGTCTTCGGAATCGCGATCAACTCCCAGCGTTAACTGTGTGAGGTCGTTGGACCCGATCGAGAAACCGTCAAATCGTTTTGCGAACTCTTCGGCCAGGATAACGTTAGACGGGATCTCGCACATGACATAAACTTCAAGGCCGTTTTGACCACGCTCAAGCCCGTTTTCAGCCATTACCGCAAGGACACGATCGGCTTCGGCTGGTGAGCGGCAGAACGGGATCATCATAATGACGTTCGTGAACCCCATTTCTTCGCGTAAACGGCGTATGGCACGGCATTCCAATGCAAAGCCTTCGCGATATCTGTCGGAGTAATAACGAGACGCCCCGCGGAATCCTATCATCGGATTTTCCTCGTCCGGCTCGAACTGGCGCCCACCCAAAAGGTCGGCATATTCGTTAGTTTTGAAGTCACTCATCCGTACAATAACCGGATCCGGAAAACATACCGCCGCGATACGCGATAGTCCCATCGCCAGCTTGTCGACGAAGTAATCACCCTTCTTGGCGTAGCCCTGTGTAAGCGCTTCAATCTCTGCGCGGTCATTCTCGTCTTTCAGGTTATCGAAATTGACCAAAGCCATCGGATGAACCTTGACCGTTGTGTTGATAACGAACTCCATCCGTGCAAGCCCAACGCCGTCTGTTGGCAGTTTCCACCATCGAAACGCGGCAGATGGGTTGGCTAGATTCAGCATGATTTTTGTCTTGGTCTCGGGCACATCGTTAATTTGCAGTTCCTC
>JAGLUD010000057.1 GCA_023134935.1 Paracoccaceae bacterium
GCGGGCGTACGCATCTTGTGTCGCCAGCAATGGCTGCTGCTGCTGCCCTCACCGGTCATCTGACCGACGTTCGTGCTTTTTAAGGAGTTCTTCAAGATGGAAAAATTTGACAAAGTAACCGGCGTTGCAGCGCCAATGCCGCTGATCAACATCGATACCGACATGATCATTCCGAAGCTGTTCCTTAAGACCATAAAACGTTCCGGATTGGGTAAAAACTTGTTCGACGAGATGCGTTACAACGAAGATGGAACTGAAATTCCCGACTTCGTTTTGAACCAGTCAGCCTACCGAAATGCAGAGATTATCGTGGCAGGAGACAACTTTGGCTGCGGTTCTTCACGCGAACATGCACCTTGGGCCTTGCTCGACTTCGGAATTCGTGTAGTAATATCCACAAGTTTTGCCGATATCTTTTTTAACAATTGTTTCAAAAATGGAATCCTGCCTATTATTTTACCGCAGGAAGATGTCGACAAATTGATGGATGACGCTGGCCGTGGGGCTAACGCAGTGGTAACAGTTGATTTAGAAAGTCAGGTTATTACTGGACCTGACGGTGGTAAGATAGAGTTCACGGTTGACGCGTTCAAGAAGCATTGTTTGCTGAACGGGCTGGATGATATCGGCTTAACTATGCAAAAATCAGATGCAATCGACGCGTTCGAGAAGCAGTACGGGGCGGCAACGCCCTGGGTTTGAAGTCAAGCCTCGCGTAAGCGGGGCCATTACAGGATCGGGGCGGGCGTCTATGCGCCTTTTGGGGGCTATATTCAGAGCATTGTGGGTCGTAGTTGTTGCTGCGATCCCATCGCTGTTGCTACCCTCTGCATCGCAGGGGGCGGTTGAGTTTGCGCTGATCATTGGCGCGATCATCGGCATGTTCACGTTTTTTGAATACGGCTCAACCACGCCCGGTTTCGTAGATTTCCGCTATGCGCCACCCTACAACAGGTTCAGAGCGTTCACGATTGCGATGCAAATTGTCACCATTACGCTCGTCTGTCGCGCGGTGGAGCTGGGATTAAGTGACTCGGTTCTGGTGCATTGGGCACAACAGGCGGCGCAGGTGCTCGATTTCAAATACAGCCCGGTATCAATGGCGATCGATAATATACTTTCGGATTCCCGCTTTTCCAACACGACCGCAATTTTGCTGGTTTACAGTATTACGACCAGCTTTGTTGTCGGAGTCGGCATGACGTTGGCGTTTTCCTTACTGTTATGGGTCTTCGGGTGGCCTCGCGATCGGGAAGGGTTCAATCTTTGGGCAAATTTGCCGACGTTCCAACCTTCCGACGATGGCTCCATTCCCAAACGCCTGCGTCGGGATGCATATTTCAATATCCTGCTTGCGATCGTGTTAATCTATACTTTACCATTAATCCCTACATATGGGTTTGATTGGCTTACAGTCGATATATTCGAGAATAATCAAGCAATGGTATGGGCGGCAACTTTTTGGGTGTTTATTGCTACCAGCCTTATCGCACGCGCTTTGGCCATGCTAAAAATTGCACGGATATTGCAGCGCGCGCAGGGATAAGCCCGACCCGCTGTTTCGCGGTTCTGCTTTGCTTTCTTCTTTCCACATCTATCAGTCTCGCCGAAACGGTGCGTGTCGCGACGTTTAACGTTTCGTTAGGGCGTCGTGGGCCGGGGGTGCTGTTGAAAGGAATCCTGTCTGGCAAGGACGCACAAGTGTTGGCGGTATTGGCGATTATTCAGCGAGTTCGCCCCGATATTGTTCTGCTCAACGAGTTTGATGCAGATTTCGCCAATCTGGCATTAGGTGCCTTTCGCAGTTCGTTGGATGACGGGGAGGGTGCGATAAACTACCCGTATTTCTACGCACCGATAGGGAATGAGGGCACACCATCTTGGTTGGACCTCGACAGCGACGGCTCACAGGATGAATGGGCAGATGCGTTCGGCTTCGGGCGTTTTCCGGGAAGTGAAGGGATGGCGCTGCTGTCCCGTTACCCTATTGAGTTGCGGGCGTCGCGGCGCTTTTCATTGTTGAAATGGGCCGACTTGCCGAACCCTGTCTTGCCGATGAGAGCTGATGGCGGGGCGTTTTTTCCAAAAGATGTAAGGGCCGCGTTTAGGCTGTCGTCGAAATCACACTGGGATGTGCCAGTGGTTTTGCCAAATGGGCAACGGTTAAACATTCTGGCCTCGCACCCTACGCCACCGGTTTTTGACGGCCCCGAAAACCTGAATGGTTTACGAAATGATGCCGAAATCAGGTTTTTGGTATCATATCTGGATGGCGTTGAATTCGCGGATGATGCTGGGCGAAAGGCGCGATTTGCTGGAACTCACTTTGTGGTTTTGGGGGATTTGAACAATGACCCCAACGACGGAGAGGGTCGCAAGCGGGGCATTCATGCATTGTTAACCCACCAGCTGGTAACCGACCCGATACAAGGCTCAAAAGGGGCGGAGGCGGCGTCGCTTCGCTATGGCGGTGCGAACGAGACGCATACCGGTGACCCCGCATTGGACACGGTGGAATGGGACGCGGATATCGGCAACATGCGGGTCGACTATGCGTTGCCATCTGCCAGCGTAACCGTGACAGACAGTGGCGTTTTCTGGCCCACGCTGAATGAACCCGACGGACATATGATTGCTGAAGGACGC
>JAGLUD010000058.1 GCA_023134935.1 Paracoccaceae bacterium
ACCTTATTCACGGGGGTATGGCCGTGAACGACCGTAAAGCCATGGTCTTTATCCGAGGACAAGAACGGTTCACGCATCCATATCAGATCATCCAGTGTTTGATTTTCGAGTGTGGCATCCGGATTGATCCCCGCGTGCACGAACAGATAACTGCCAAGCCGAACGTAAAGCTCCAAACTCTTAAAGAATTGTAAATGCGCATCAGGCAGGGCCGCAACGAACGCTTCGTGCTTGGTGGTGGGGTCCTCGTGGGTGGCCCCGTTAACCCCATAAGAACGCAAGGTCTCGGCACCGCCGCCAAGTTCATGCAGCCAGTGGATTTTGTTAACTTTGGGGCCGTTGGGACGGATTGGAACCAACGGATCCCGTAGGAACGTCAAAAGCATCTCATCATGGTTACCAAACAGCATGTGGGTCTGGCGCTGTGACGCTTTTTCGACAATCAGGTTATCGATGACACCGCGACTGTCAGGACCACGGTCGATGAAGTCGCCTAAGTAGATGACAATCGGGTCAGGGTGGGGGCGATTTTGCAGATCCTGCCGGATGTTTGCTTGAACCTGTTTCAACTCATCAAGACACCCGTGGATGTCGCCAATTGCATAAACTCGGTGTCCGTCAGTGTAGTTAGCCATACGCAAAACTCCCTTTGAGTATGCGTATGGCAGACAGTGTTAGGAATGCAAGGCTTGTTGCAGAGCGACCTTCAGCGGTGTTGGCTTGAAGTCGGGCAACAAGGTGTTGAGGGCACTTCCGTCCAGTTGATGTGGTTTGTTCCACAAGTACCGCATGGCGACGACTTCGCGGACAATCGGAGAGAAGAGGCCAATGGCGGACATTATGCTCCACGGGACAGTTTTGACTTTCAGCGCCTTGTCGGTCGCGCCTTCGACGGCGGCGATCAGCTCGTTGCCCGTCAGGGCGAACCCCCCAAAGGGAATATCGGCGAACCGTGGAAGGGTGTCGCGAATTTCGCAAAGTTGAACCGCGGCGCGTGCCATGTCCGGCAAATACGCCCATGCGTGGATTTGATCCGTCGGGCCGGGGTAAGTGATGACGCCTTTGTTAACTTTGTTAGTGATCTGGCTGTCGAACCAGTTACCGGTTTTCTCGGCTTCTATGAAGTCGCCACCGCGCAGAACGATCGTGCGAACGTTCGGTGCATCGCGAAAGCTGCGCTCCATTTCAACGCGCAGCGCGCCTTTGCCATCGGTGGCGGTCTGTGGCGTGTCAGCGGACAATAGAGCTGGCGGATTAGTGCTGTAATTGTAGACGTTCCCGGGGATCAGCACCGTCGCGCCACTGGTGCGGGCGGCAGCAATCACGGATGTGGTTAGTACGGGCAACAATTCAGCCCATTTATGATAGGGCGGGTTAAGGGCGTTAACGATTACGTCGAAGCCTTTAGCCGCATCGCTTAGCGCAGTCGGGTCGCTTGCGTCCGCCTCGATCACTTTACCGCTGTGGGTTTTTCCGGGACGAACGAGGGCGGTGACATCCCAACCTGCGTCATTGAATGCTTTGTAAGCAGCGCGGCCAAAGCGGCCATTGGCGCCAAGAATTAATACATTGTTAGTCATTTCGACCTCCATAAGATTTAACATGAATGCAGTATGTGATATTCTAATATGAATGTGATTTGCCTAAATTTGCAGATGTGCTATTCATAAACGTATGAATGTAAATCGACTCGACTGGACACATATTCAAGCTTTCCTTGCTGTGGCTGATAGCGGCTCGCTGTCCGCTGCAGCGCGGGCGCTTGGGCTGAGCCAACCCACGTTGGGGCGGCAAGTGCATGCAGCAGAAGACGTGCTGGGGGTCGAGCTATTTCATCGGCGCTCGCACGGGCTGGATTTAACGTCGACCGGGGAAACCTTGTTGGGACCAGCCAAGGAAATGCAACGAGCCGCCGCGAAGCTTTCGCTGGTCGCTGAAGGACGGGCCGCAGGGTTGCAGGGCGTTGTGCGAATTACCGCGTCAGAGGTCGTATCGCACTTCCTGTTGCCTCGGATGTTGGCGAAAATCAGATCCGTTGAACCGGACATCGAACTTGAGGTATTCCCGTCCGACGAGCCAAAAAACCTGCTGTTTCGTGAGGCTGATGTAGCCATCAGAATGTACCGCACAGAACAGTTGGACATAATCGCCCGTCATATAGGCAACATGAAAGTCGGGATGTTTGCCTCGCGCGGGTATGTTGAAAAACGAGGGGTCCCTGTGCATTTGGCGGAATTCATATCGCATGATTTTATCGGGTATAATCGAAACGACGCGATTATTTCGGGTATGCGCGAGTTGGGTTTGAATGTGGATAAGCACTTTTTCAAGATGCGATGTGATCAGCAAGTGGTGCATTGGGAATTGGCCCGATCTGGTTGCGGGATCGGATTCTCGCAGGAAAAAATCGGATTGGAAGACTCCGATATGGTGCAAATATTGCCTGATCTGCCGCTGCCCTCGCTACCGGTATGGCTGACGGCGCCCGAAGCATTACGGACCAATCCGCGTATCCGACGGGTGTTTGACCTGCTGGCAGATGCCCTCAGCGACGTGGTGGATGCTTGACCCCGCGCGGGCAACGCGATAGGCGATTTCTAACGGAAATTGACCTAAGGACATGCACATGAACACTCCATCCCTTCTTATACTTGCAGGCGACGGCATCGGCCCCGAAGTTATGGACGAAGTTAAGCGGATTATCACATGGTACGGTGAGAAGCGGGACATGGAATTTGACGTGTCCGAAGACCTCGTGGGTGGTTCTGCATATGACGAACATGGCACGCCATTGACGGATGCTACGATGGCCAAAGCACAAGAAGTAGACGCGGTTCTGCTTGGTGCTGTTGGTGGTCCGGCGTACGATGATCTGGACTTCAGTGTTAAGCCCGAGCGTGGCTTGTTGCGTCTTCGTAAAGAAATGGGTTTGTTTTCAAACCTGCGCCCGGCACAGTGTTTCGATGCGCTAGCGGACTTTTCTTCGTTGAAGAAACACGTCGTTTCGGGCCTTGATATTATGATCGTGCGCGAGCTGACTTCGGGTTCTTACTTCGGTGAGCCGCGCGGGATTTTCGACCTGCCTAATGGCGAGCGCGAAGGCATTAACACGCAGCGTTACACAACTAGCGAGATCCGCCGTGTGGCGCGTTCCGCGTTTGAATTGGCGCGTAAGCGGGGCAATAAATTGTGCTCCATGGAAAAAGCTAACGTCATGGAAAGTGGCGTTTTATGGCGTGAAGAAGTTACTTGGGTGCATGAAAATGAATACCCTGATGTGGAGCTTTCGCACATGTATGCTGACGCGGGCGCGATGCAATTGGTTCGTTGGCCAAAGCAGTTTGACGTTATCGTAACGGACAACTTGTTCGGCGATTTGCTGTCCGACACGGCGGCGATGTTGACGGGTTCGTTGGGGATGCTGCCATCTGCCAGCCTTGGTGTGCCGATGGAAAATGGTCGCCCTAAAGCGTTGTACGAACCAGTGCACGGTTCTGCGCCTGATATTGCTGGTGAAGGCAAAGCCAACCCGATTGCTTGTATCTTGTCCTTCGCTATGGCGCTGCGCTATTCGTTCAATGATGGTGCCGAGGCTGAACGTCTGGAAACGGCCGTTGAGAAGGTCTTGGCAGATGGCGCACGTACACCGGATTTGCTTGGTCCAGAGGATGGCACGCCGATCTCGACCAAAGCGATGGGTGATGCGATTTTGGCAGCGTTGGACGCTAGCCTTTAAGCGCGAAAGATTATTGCATAGCCCGTTAACTATTACCCGTTTTCGGGAAATCGGGCTATGCACAACACGTACACAATGCGTGCACAACCCGTATGCATAGCAAATGACTCGGGATTGTTAACCTTTTGGGGTTAGCGCTGTTGTTTCCAATGGCTGCTCTGAGCC
>JAGLUD010000059.1 GCA_023134935.1 Paracoccaceae bacterium
AAGCATCGCAAAGACCTGATCCTTGTTCAGCAGCTTGTTATAGCCCTGCATGGCGCGCGGAACCTGATAACCGTTGTCCTCAACGATAAAGCGGATCGTGCGACCGTGCACACCGCCAGCGGCGTTAACCTCGTCGAAATACATGTTCGCACCAGCTGTGGCCGGAACCCCAACAGCAGCAAACACGCCGGACAGATCGTTAACGGACCCGACTAGAACTTCGGTGTCGCTTACGCCTTGTGTCTGGGCACTTGCGGCCCCGACTACGGCCAGCGATGCGGCGGTTAATGTTGTTAATAACTTCTTCATATTTTCCTCCCAAGGAATGCGGGCTTTTGCCCTTAGCTATACATTTGTTCGATCAGCGCATTGTGTTTTTTCTCCACCAAGCCGCGCTTCAGCTTCATGGTTGCGGTCAACTCGTCGTCTTCAGCCGTTAACAGAACATTAATCAGACGGAAGTCTTTGATCTGTTCCACGCGGGCGAATTCCTTGTTTACGGCCTCGACTTCCGCCCTGATCAAGGCGTTGATATCGGGGGCCGCACATAGGGATGCAAAGTCACTAAACGGGATTTTGCCGTCTTGTGCAAATTTTTCGACGTTTTCCTGATCGATCATCACCAAGCAAGTCAGGTACTTACGGCGATCTCCGATCACTACAGCGTCAGAAATATAATGAGAGAACTTCAGGCGGCTTTCGATCTCGGCAGGCGTGATATTCTTGCCGCCTGCCGTAATGATGATATCTTTCAAACGGCCCGTGATGCTTAGGTATCCGTCGTCATCGATATTACCTACATCACCGGTGCGCAGCCAACCATCGTCGGTAAATGTCTCAGCCGTTTTTTCGTTATTCTGCCAATAACCTTTGAACGAATTCAAACCTCTGGTCAAAATCTCGCCATCCTCGGCGATCTTCAACTCAACACCCCTAACCGCCTGCCCAACCGAGCCTATTTTGTTGGCGCCAACACGGTTGATAGAACAAATCGCGGTATTCTCCGTCATTCCGTACCCTTCAAGTACGTTTACGCCGATGGCCATATACCATTTCAACAGCTCCGGTGAGATCGGCGCGGCCCCAGTGGTTGCCCGCCTGATGCGATCCATTCCCAGCATCCGGCGCAGGTTTTTAAGCACCAGAAAGTTCCAAACGGCGTAATTCGCGGCGACCATCGCGGGAACGGGTTTGTTATCCAGCAGATACTCCGCCCGTTTCATCCCCGACTTTATCGCCAAACCATATGCCAACCGACCGATGCCGGTGGCTTCTTGAGCCAAGACTGTTACGCGCGAAAATATCTTCTCCCAGACGCGGGGAACGGCGGTGAACGTGTGTGGCGAGAGTTCTTGCAGGTTGTCAAAAACCGTCTCGGGGCTTTCAGCGAAATTTACGATACATCGCGCCGCAATCGGCCCATATACGGAAACCGAGCGTTCCAGAACATGGCTAAGAGGCAAGAAGCAAAGCTGTTCATCCGTTTCGAAAACAGGGACCGAGTGAATGCCCGACTCGACCGCTGCCATGATGTTTTCTTGCGTAAGCATCGCCCCTTTGGG
>JAGLUD010000006.1 GCA_023134935.1 Paracoccaceae bacterium
TTCCGGGGCCGTGGTAGCTGGCCATTTCAGCCTCTAGCAGTTCTTCGCGGCCGATCTCGCCCTGCGCGTATTTCTTGCGTACTGCGACTTTGTCGTCGTTGGACATGCCTGTCGTCATTGGACCTGCGGGCAGGAATACGGCTGGTAGGTGGCCGAATGTGGCGGCGGCGATTACCAAACCGGGGATGATTTTGTCACAAACGCCCAGATATACAGATGAATCAAATACGTTATGGCTAAGCGCGACGCCTGCCGACATGGCGATGATATCGCGCGAGAATAGCGACAACTCCATGCCTGCTTGGCCTTGGGTTACACCGTCACACATGGCAGGTACGCCGCCCGCGAATTGGGCCGTACCACCAACGTCATGCGCGGCCTGGCGGATCAGGTCGGGGTAGCGTTCAAACGGTTGATGGGCGGAAAGTACGTCGTTGTACGCCGAAATAATGCCGATATTGCCTGCGCTTGTTTTGGCTAACGAGTGTTTGTCGTCGGCTGTACTAGCCGCAAATGCATGAGCAAGGTTACCGCAAGTCAGGTGCGCACGTCGCGGACCCTCATTGCGGGCGCTTTTCATGCGGTCCATATATGTGCCACGGGTCTTTGCGCTGCGCTCAATAATGCGGTCGGTTACGCGGTTGATTGTGTCGTTAAGCATTTCTACACCTCTATCTCGCGCCAGCGACGTCCGTCGCGGTGCATTAGGGCCAGTGATCCGTCAGGGCCGGAGCTGCCTTGGTCATATCGTTCGGGTTTTGCGCCTTCCCAGTTCGCAATGATGGGATCAGTCCAGCGCCATGCAGCCTCGACCTCGTCACCGCGCATGAATAGGGTTTGGTCGCCACGTATGACGTCCATCATCAGGCGCTCGTAGGCGTCGGCTACGTGCTCGCCGTTATCGCCAAGGGCTTCCGCGAAGCTCATATCGAGGGGGACTTCGGTTAGGCGGAAACCACCTTGACCTGGTTCTTTGATTATCATGTGCAATGTAATGCCTTCGTCCGGCTGTAGCCGTATGACCAGCGAGTTGCCTTCGTGGCGGCGTTCAGCTTGCGGAAAAATCGAGTGTGGCGGGTCTTTAAACACCACGACAATTTCGGACATGCGGGCGCGCAATTTCTTGCCCGTGCGCAAATAGAAAGGTATCCCAGCCCATCGCCAGTTTGAAATATGGGCTTTCAATGCCACGAAACATTCCGTTGTGCTGTTCGGGTTTTCGGCATGTTCAACGTAGCTGCCATCATGGCTCGACGCGCGATATTGGCCACGAACTATGTCGCCAGGTTTTACCGGGTCAAGTGAGCGAATGACCTTCAGCTTTTCATCGCGCACATCATCAGCCGCAAACTTCGCGGGTGGTTCCATCGCGGTCAGGCAAAGAAGCTGCATCAAGTGGTTTTGCACCATATCGCGCATCGCACCAGAGGTATCGTAATACCCGCCGCGCCCCTCAACACCTATGGATTCCGAAACGCTGATTTGTACATGCTCAACGTGTTGGGAATTCCAGACAGGTTCCAAAAGTGCGTTGGCAAAACGCAAGGCCATCAGGTTTTGAACCGTTTCTTTGCCAAGATAATGATCGATGCGGTAAATCTGACACTCGTCAAAACAGGTGCCAAGCTGCCGGTTTAGTTCCTTGGCTGAATCGAGATCATGCCCGAAAGGTTTTTCCACAACGATACGGCTGTCTGGCGTCGCGATGCCGGTCTTGGACAGGCGGTTAGCGATTGGTCCGAATAACGAGGGGCCAACAGACAAGTAGAAAGCCCGTACAGGGTTTGGATTGCTGTTGATCAACGTTGCCAGTTCATCCCATCCGCCGTCACCCATCGCGTCGATAGGTATATAGTGAAGACAGTTAAGAAACACCTCAAACATCTCGGAATTCTGTTCGTGTTCCGGTACGTATTTGGCATAGCTTTCGGTCGCCTTTTGCTGAAATTCCTCGCGACTCCAATCACTGCGGGCTGCGCCGATTATACGAACGTTTGTCGGCAGTTGCCCGGCAACCAACCGATGATACAGACCGGGTAGAATTTTGCGCTGTGCAAGATCGCCGGACGCACCAAAGATGACCAAGTCGAAGGGGTCTACAGGAATAATCAGGGTAGCCATTAAAACACCCCTCCGTTTCGCAGGAATTTCAGGGACGCACAGAGCGTACCACGTAATTTATTAAGAAAGCGGGTTAGTTTCACTGAGGAGGCCCTTTGCATGGTTCGTCGCAATATATTCCCTGGGCCGAGGGAGTGTGTTGCGACGTGTTCAAGCACACTTTTCAACGATTGCAAAGAGGGGATCGGAAGTTTCATGAAAATGTCATGAATGCGGAGGCCCCGCTACGGAAACGGGGCCTCGGAAATCTACATGCAGGCTTTGAACAGCGCTTTCGTGTTTTCCAGCGTCATTTTCACGGGATTGCCGCCAACGCTTGGATCGGCCAGTGCCATTACCGATAGCTCGTCAATACGCTCTGCTTCCACGCCCATTTCGGTCAGGTTTTTGGGAATGCCGAGGCTGTCGTTCAGTTCTTGAACATAAGCTTTGAAACCGTCGAAGCCGCCTTTGATGTCCAAATACCCGTTCAGCGTTTCAATTCGACCCTCGATGTAGGAGCGGTTAAAATCCAGTACTGGCGGGATCACGACGGCGTTGGTGGTGCCGTGATGGGTGCCATAAACCGCGCCGATTGGGTGAGACAACGCGTGAACCGCGCCGAGACCTTTTTGGAACGCCGTAGCCCCCATCATCGCCGCGCTCATCATATGCGCGCGGGCTTCCAGATCACCAGCATCGGCAAAGGCACGCGGCAGGTATTCTTTGACCAACCGCAGGCCCTCGACCGCGATGCCTTGGGACATCG
>JAGLUD010000060.1 GCA_023134935.1 Paracoccaceae bacterium
GTTTGGTGATGACCCAATCCGCACGTCCAATTTTGCGGGGCGAGTCGAGCATTGATCTTCGGATGGATACCATTCGCAAAGCCGGCTCAGCGCCATCGCGACGTGCGCCTGTGGCCTTGGTCGCGGAGGAGGACGAGCCGATTTTGTCAGCGCTGAAGATGAAACGTCGGGAATTGGCGGAGGCCCTGCGCGCCCCTGCATATGTGGTCTTCCCCGACAAAACATTAATTGAAATGGCAACGCATAAACCCGTGACGATGGATGATTTCAGCCGCTTGAACGGAGTCGGCGCGAAGAAGTTGGAAAAATATGGTAAGATATTTTTAGAAGTGCTGAACGGCGACGCGGAGGACATGCACCCAGCTCGCCGGAAACTGGCGGGTAAACCGGCGGGTGGTATTTTTGATCAGTTGAAAGCGGCGCAATTGGACTTGGCAAACGGGCCGCACGGGACGGAAAAACCGATGTCCTGCAACACGTCGCTTCTTGCGAAGGTGGCTGGGCAAAGGCCGGACACAATCGAGGCGCTTGAGCGGATTATCGGTGAAAGTAAGGCGGAACGGTTTGGTGAGGCGTTTTTGGAGATAATGGACGGCGTGTGAGCGCTAACAATAGCGCGTGATCTAGCTTTCAGATAAATCAACACGGAGGTTTTTAATACTTAATTTCACACCAGTAACCTTCTTTTCTGATATGATTTCGACCATAGCTTTCGTGATTGTAGATGTAATTTGCCAAGCGATAAACAGCTCCTGATGTAGTGTCTCTAGGTCAACGATCATCTCGTCACGACCATCATCTGTCTGGATTTTGAAATTGTGCCTTTCAAAAAAACCGTGGGCAAGCCTATTTCTAGCATTCAGGGCTGAAACATATAGATCTGCCAATTTATCCTCGAAGTCTACTATTAGTCTGAGTTCGGACAATAGTTTGCCAAGTGTGTGTCGGTCGATCTGATTTAAAGTTTCGCGGGCACTTTCTGGATTCGGCTCTATATGCCAACCACTTTCCAAGCCCTTGGCTCCGAGAAGTAAGCTGCTAAGCTCTGTTTCAAAGAGTTGTGCTGCCTCTGCGGCCAATCCAAATTTTCTATACAATTCATCCCGTGTGGCCAAAATAATTCCCCCCTCGCCTTGTTTGATAAACATATTTGTAGGTATGTATCTTTAGAGATCAACAAGTTTGAAATTAGATAGCACTATTTGAAAGCGGTCCCTCAACAAAAAAACCCGGACGTTGCCGCCCGGGTAAGGTATCCAAGGCGCGAACGCCTTAGAGGGAATATTTAGTGACGAGCGAACTCGGGGTAAGCTTCCATACCCAGTTCGGACATATCCAGCCCCATGATCTCGTTTTCTTCGGATACACGGATGCCGACTGTTAGCTTCAGCACGTACCAGATTACGAAAGATACAGAGAAGACGAACGCGCCGACGATCAGGATTGGCACGATTTGACCCGGAAGGGTTGCGTCGCTGTTGGTGAACAGAACTGCTAGTGTGCCCCAAATGCCTGCCAGAAGGTGAACCGGAATGGCGCCAACTGCGTCGTCGATTTTCAGCTTGTCCAACATTGGCACTGCGAAAACTACGATCACGCCGCCAACTGCCCCGATAAGGGTCGCTTGGCCCAATGTCGGGGTCAGAGGCTCGGCGGTGATTGCTACAAGACCAGCCAATGCACCGTTCAGGATCATCGTAAGGTCAGGCTTTTTGTAAAGCAGTTGCGTTAGAGCCAAGGCTGCGATTACGCCACCAGCTGCTGCTGCGTTTGTGTTAGCGAAGATGCGGGATACGTCCGCAACATCACCGATTGTGCCCATTGCAAGTTGCGAGCCACCGTTGAAGCCGAACCAGCCAAGCCACAAGATGAATGTACCAAGTGTAGCAAGTGGAAGGTTGGAGCCCGGGAATGGGATAACACGACCGTCTTTGGCGTATTTCCCGATGCGTGGTCCAAGGATTAGCGCGCCAGCCAAGGCTGCCCAGCCACCAACGGAGTGCACAACTGTCGAGCCAGCGAAGTCAAGGAAACCCCATTGTGTGTCAAGGAAGCCGCCACCCCATTTCCAGCTAGCCTGGATTGGATAGATTATGCCGGTCAGGATCACAGTGAAGATCAGGAAGGGCCAAAGTTTGATGCGTTCAGCCAAAGCGCCCGAAACGATCGAAGCGGTGGCAGCACAGAACATCAACTGGAAGAAGAAGTCAGAACCTGTCGAGGCATAGCCAAGATCGTCAGCACCTTCGGCAGAAACGCCGACCATTTCGAGGACAGCAACACCGAATGCGCCGAGATAACCGCCAGTTTCATCAGACCCGATGGACCAGTTGCCCAGAGGATACATGATGTTATAGCCGATCAGATAGTATGCAATTGCGGCTAGCGAGAACAGAACAACGTTTTTAGTCAGCTGCATGGTCACGTTCTTGGAACGCACCAAGCCGGCTTCGAGCATGGTGAAACCCGCGGCCATCCAGAATACCAGAAAGCCACCCATAAGGAATAGCACGGAGTTCAAGATAAACGCGGTATGTTCAGCGGCCTCTACGCCCGCTTCGGCGAATGCGGGGGATGCGATCAGGGCTGTCGCCGCTGTAATCCCCACAATTTTAGGTAAGGTTTTCATAATTTCTCTCCAGTGGGGAATTAAAGGGCTTCTTCGCCGGTTTCACCTGTACGGATGCGCAAGGTTTGCTCGACGTCCATGACGAATACTTTGCCGTCGCCGATTTTGCCGGTTTTGGCTGTTTCGGCCAATGTTTCGACCACATTGGCAACGTCAGCATCGGCGACCGCTAGTTCCAATTTGATTTTTGGAACGAAGTTCACAACGTATTCCGCGCCGCGGTAGATTTCGGTGTGGCCAGACTGACGGCCATAACCTTTGACTTCGGATACCGTTAGACCTTGTACGCCGATGGACGTAAGGGCTTCGCGGACCTCTTCAAGTTTGAATGGTTTAATAACGGCTATGATAAGTTTCATGGTGCCTCCTTGTTTGTTGGATCGGGGTTGAGGCCACAATCTGCGTGTGTCTGATGGATTTAAAGGTTTTGAGGTGAGGTATATCAGCGGAATCGCACGATTGTGCCTAAGTTATGCACATTAAGTGCAAATTGATTAAAATATAGGCAACAAGCTGATCCACCCGCAGGCAAAGATTTGCCTAAGTCGTAGAATCACTCTCTACATTGGCGACTTAACCGACTAGGCAAAGGTAACTATAGAAAAACGAGCAGGCGGCCCAATAATGGCCAAGAAACCAACGACGACCCTTCGGGCGACCAGACCACAATCTGGCAAAACGCCTGCGAAACCTCCTCGGCGCAAGAAGCCGCAGAAGGGTGTTTTTGCGCGGCTGGTCAGCTGGCTATTTCGCACCACGTTCAGGGTGATCTGGTGGGTGGGCATCCGCACCGCCGTGACCGGTACGTTGGGGATGGCGGCCTGGGTCGGATATTATTACGTGACATTGCCCCCGATGGAGGAACAGCTGGACGGACGCGCAGGTGGTTCGGTCGTGTTGCTCGATCGAGACCGTGAGACTTTCGCATGGCGAGGGGAGCAGTTTGACGGCTCGCTCAGGGCAGGCACCGTTTCACCTCATCTAAAGAACGCTGTAGTAGCGACCGAGGATAAGAGGTTTTACTCTCATTTCGGCCTTAGTCCGCGCGGGATTGCAAGTGCGATACGCATCAACCTGCGTGAAGGACGCGGGCCGCTTTCGGGGCATGGCGGTTCCACGCTAACGCAGCAGGTGGCGAAGTTGCTGTGTCTGGGCGAGGATCTGCCCGAGGCTGAATGCCGACAAAGGACGATCCTTCGCAAGATCAAGGAAATCCCATATTCCTTCGCGATGGAGTTGAAGTACGAGAAAGGCGATATTCTATCGATCTACCTGAATCGTGCGTATCTGGGTGCTGGTGCACAAGGGTTCGAGGCGGCTTCGCAGCGGTATTTTGGTAAGTCGGCACGCGAAGTTAATGTGGCTGAAGCGGCGATGTTGGCGGGATTGTTGACCGCGCCGTCCCGCTATGCACCGACGAATAATTTGAACCGCGCGCAGCAACGATCAACCGTGGTGATCGGGCTGATGCAGGCACAAGGATATTTGACGCGGGTGGAGGCAGAACTAGCGTTGGCGGCTCCGGCGACGTTATCACAGGCGGCGCAGGAACGGGCTGGCGGGTATTTTGCGGATTGGATTATGGCGGATGCTCCGTCGTTCCTAACACGGGACACGGGCGAAGATGTCGAGATTCTGACCACCTTTGATCGCGGTATCCAAAAGGCAGCCGAAGAAGCCTTGACGTACGTGTTCGAGAACAAAGTTCGCGAAGGATCGGAGGCGCAGGCGGCGATCGTTGTGATGTCAGCTGACGGGGCCGTGCGCGCGATGGTTGGTGGGCGCAAGATTGACGGGGCGGGGTTATTTAACCGTGCAACACAGGCGTCGCGGCAACCAGGGTCTTCGTTCAAGCCGTTTGTTTACGGGGCGGCTTTGGAATCAGGCATGCATCCCTTTGACCTGGTTCTGGACGCACCTCTGACGATTGATATTCCGGGTTCGGGACTGTGGAGTCCGAAGAACTACACGAATGAATTTTACGGTGAGCTGCGGATGGTGGACGCCATGGCGAACTCTTTGAATACGGTTGCTGTGCGCCTGTCGGAACAGGTTGGGCGCGATAAGGTTCGGGCTTTGGCACTGGATTTCGGCGTCATGTCACCCTTGGCGGAGGGGCCGGCCTTGGCGCTCGGTGCGTCGAATGTGACGCTGCTGGAAATGACCGGAGCTTACGCGGGCATATTAAACGGTGGGCGACAATCGCTGCCCTATGGGTGGCTTGATTTACGTATCCGTGGGGATGATCAGGTTCTGATGAGCCTAGATCGTACAGACGGTTTTCGTGTGCTGGACGAGCGTGCGGCGGGGTATCTGGTCTATATGATGTCGCAAGTTGTGGAAATTGGCAGTGGTGCACGCGCGGCGCTGGGCGATCGGCCCGTGGCTGGTAAGACCGGCACGACGCAGGGCGCGCGGGATGCGTGGTTCATCGGATTTACGGGTGACTATGTGGCTGGCGTCTGGATGGGGTATGACGACAATTCCAAATTGACCGGTGTCACCGGTGGCGGATTGCCTGCCGAGATTTGGCGCGAAACGATGGCGCGGGTGCATGAAGGTCTACCTGTGCGACCATTGCCGCTGATTGACCCGAACGATGAGGCACCACGGATTGTCAACGAGATTGACAATCTGGTTAACGATGTAAGTAACACCTTGCTGGGCGACTTGATTAACAGCCTATTTGGCAAGCCCCGCCGTTAGATCTTTAAGCACTGCTTTGACCGCATCAGGATCGTTGAATACTAGTCGAACCGGAAGCGCGAGGGTATCGCGACGAAACTCGACGGGCAGGCGGGCCATGTCTTTTTCCGTGGTAACCAGTTGCGCGGATTTCGCCTTCGCCTCGGCCTTCAGGCGTTGCAGGATCGCGTCTGTATAGGGCGCATGATCGGGAAATGCATGAGAAGCTACGACGTTTGCACCAAGCGTTTCCAACGTTCCGAAAAACTTGCCGGGTCGACCGATGCCAGCGAAGGCGATGAAGCGAGTGCCCGACCAGTCCATTCCGGTTTCCAGCGCCCGTAGTTGGCCAGCCCATAAAGGTTTGGAAACCTGCGCGGTTAGACGTTTTTGCGCCGCAGGTGAACCAATCGGTACAACGATATCGGCGCGTGACAAACCGTCTGATAAGTGCTCGCGTAGTGGTCCTGCGGGCATGACGCGGCCGTTTCCAAAGCCGATTTCGGCGTCAACAACAACCAGACTTAGGTCTTTGTGCAAAGACGGGTTCTGAAAGCCGTCGTCCAGCAGGATGATTTGAGCGCCCGCCGCGATGGCAGCTTTGGCACCTGCGGTGCGGTCTTTGGCAATCCAGCAGGGGCCGAAGGCGGCGATTAAGATGGGCTCGTCGCCAACTTCGTCAGCTGTATGCGCGCGTTCATCTACCAACAGCGGCCCAACTTCGGACCCGCCATGACCGCGCGATACTACGTGCACAGCGACACCAAGGCCTTCGAGAATTTCCAGTAGCGCAATGACGGTCGGCGTTTTTCCTGTGCCGCCGACGTTTATGTTGCCAACGCAAATCACTGGAACCGTCAGCCGCTCCCAAGGGCCGTTACGTAAGCGACGGCGGGTGGAGGTGATCCAGATCCACTCCAACGGTGCTAGAAGACGGGATACCATGCCGCGTGGGCGATTCCAGAATAACGGGGGGCGCATCAGGTGGCCTCCTTCGGGAAGTAGGATTGCAAGAGGTTGAAAACGCGATCATTCGCAGAGTCGTTTTCACCATATGCCCCCCAGGCGCCGGTGGCCAGTTGGGCGGCACGTTCGGGAGAAAGGGCGATTTCCAGCTTTTTCGCGAGGTCGGGACCGTCAGTGACGGGCACGCAAGCATCGGCGGCAAGCAATGTGTTGTAGGCCGCTGCAAAATCTGAAACTTGCGGTCCATGCAGTATTGCCGATCCGAGAGCGGCGGCAGAAAGTGGATTATGCCCGCCTTTTGCCACCATTGACCCACCAATAAACGAAACAGGCGAGAGGCGATACCATAACCCCATTTCGTCTGGTGCGTCGGCGATATAGATATCGGTTTGCCGATCAATCTGCTGGGATTTGGAGCGTTGGGCGACGGTGCATTCCTGCCCACGAAGTATATCGGCGATAGTGTCACCACGTTCGGGTTGGCACGGGGCGAGGATTAGCAATAACTCGGGATAGGAACGGCGGGCCACTTTGTGGGCGGCAATAATGGTTTCTTCCTCGCCCTCATGCGTTAGTGCGGCCAGCCATACTGCACGCCCCCCGATGGCGCGGGCCAAGGCTTTGC
>JAGLUD010000061.1 GCA_023134935.1 Paracoccaceae bacterium
CGATAAGCGTATCGAACCCCTCAAGACGGAATTTGTTGATGTACTGCATCAACAGGATGGAGTTGTTAACCACAATCCCCGCCAGTGACGCCGCGCCGATCAGGGATGGCATGGATATGTCATAGCCCATCAACACGTGCCCCCATATCGACCCGATCAAGGCCATGGGAATGGCGACCATAACGATCAGCGGCTCGATATAGCTGCGGAACTGGAACGACAGGATCAGGAACACGCCCAGCATACCGATGCCAAGACCGCGGACGATGGATTTCGCGGTTTCAGCGGTTGATTCCACTTGTCCTAGGAACTGGACCTCCAGATCGGGGAAGTTCGCCTCGAATTCCGGCAGCCAGTTGGCTTTGATGTCGGAAACCAGCGCACCAGCGTTGGCTTTGCCAGCATCAACGTTGGCCGCGACCGTTACACTGCGCACGCCGTCTACTAATGTGACCTTGGCCCAGTCGCGGGTCTCGGTGATGTCTGTTACAACACTTAGTGGCACAGATTGACCGGTGCGTGATGTCACAAGCGCCTGATCCAAACTATCCAGCGTGGTACGTTCCGGCGCGGTTTGGCTGACGGTGATTTCGACGTTCTGGTTGCCCAGTTGCAGGCTATCAACAACATCCCCCAACATGCCGGACCGAAGCTGCGAGGCCACGGATTCCGAAGTAAACCCAAGCGCGCTGGCCCCGTCAGACAGCGACAACGCGCGTTGCGGTTTGCCGGGGCGAAGGTCGTCCATCACGTTGAACACACCGACGAAGCCGTTCAAATAAGTCACCAGACTTTCGGAGGCGAGCTTCATTTCATCGAGGTCTTCACCTTGAATGCGCACCTCGATCGGGACACCTGCA
Source organism: Paracoccaceae bacterium (assembly GCA_023134935.1). Taxonomy (GTDB): domain Bacteria; phylum Pseudomonadota; class Alphaproteobacteria; order Rhodobacterales; family Rhodobacteraceae; genus NORP23. The sequence goes on from JAGLUD010000061.1 coordinate 861, forward strand.
GGGCCGAAACCTGGCTCCTGAATGGTCATGTTGATCATACCGTAAATGGTGCCGATTTCTTCGCGCCATAGCGGGATGAGGATGTCCAGCGATGTGCCACGCAGTTCAGCCGTCAGCAGGTCAACCCCGATGGTGGCAACATGTGGGCCGCTCTCGCCAGCGCTGTTATTCTCGTTATAACGAACCTGCGTAGCTTGGATCAAATCCTGCCCGTCGGGCTGTTCCAGATCGGCATTGATGCGTTCAAGGGCATCCACAACTTGCGCCACGGCCTCTTCTGTGCGGGCCAGCGGGGTGCCTTGGGGCATCAGAATGCGGGCTTCCAGAAGGTCACCCTCCATGTCGGGCATCGCCTCCATCTTGATGTTACCACCTGCGAAATATCCGACGGAACCCAGCAGCATAATAATCAGCAGCCCAGCAACAGCGTAGCGGAATTTGATCGCGCCATCGGCAATTTTGCCGACACCTTCGCGGAACACCTCGAAACCATTATCGAACTTCTGGCCAAACCGGCCCTTTTTGTTCTTAACAGCGTGGGCAATCGGGGCTTTGAGGTGATGAGGGAGAATCCAGAAAGCCTCGATCAGACTTGCGGCCAGTGCGGCGAGCAGGACGATTGGCATAACTTCCAGAACTGTGCCCAATTCGCCTGACAAGAACGACAACGGGCCAAACACCGCAACCGTGGTCAGGAACGAGGACGAGACCCCCGGGAACACTTGCTTCACCCCGTGCACCACGGAATCGAGCGGTGATTCACCATGTGCGGCATGTTCCGCAATGCTGTCCGTAATCACGACGGAATCGTCCATCACGATACCGATGGCGACCAGCAGGCCAACCAGCGTGATCATGTTCAGTGACAGGCCGAAAATGGCCATCACGGTGAACGCGCCCGCGAAGGCAATCGGCAACCCAAGGATCGCCCAGATCGCGAGGCGGGGGCGATAAAACAGGCTCATCGTTAGGGCCACAAGAGCCAGCCCCATGATACCATTGCTGACCAGCATTTTCAGGCGGTCGCCCACAATCGAGGTCATGTCTTGCGTGATAGTCAGGCCTACACCGTCGCCCATGACTTCGCGTTCGGTTTCTAAGAAATCGGTGATGTCAGCCATCACGTTGATCGCGTCACTTTCCTTGTTTTTATGAATTTCAAGGATCAGCGCCCGTTCGCCGTTGAACAGTATTTTCTCTTCTTCCAGATCGTAGGTTTCGGTGATGGTGGCGATGTCGCCAAGCGTCAGCTCGCCGCCCGCTTGGCCGGATAAGACGACCAAATTGCGCAGATCGTCGATGGAACGACTTTGGTTCACGAACCGTAACTGCACGTCTTGCGCACTGGTTTCGACCGTGCCCAGCGGCATGTCGATATTCTGTTGCCGGATAAGGCGGGAGATGTCACTGACGGACAGACCGTATTGTTGCAACAAATCGCGCGAGACTTCAATTTGCCACTGGCGTTGTGACAGGCCTTTAACCTTGACGGCCGCGACGTTGTCGATGTTGTACAGGTCTTGTTCCAAGCCGTTCGCGTAGGTTTCCAGATCGGCGAAAGACATGTCGCCGGTCACGGCCAGCGCGGATACCAGATCGGTGGTGAAAAGCTGTGTGATAACGGGCGTATCGGCGTTGGCGGGGAAATCGGTGATGGCGTTAACTTCGGCGTCTACTTCGTCAAGGAAACGGCCAACATCGCCACTTGGTGCCATCTTGGCAACAGCACTGGCGACGTTGTCTTGCGCGGTGCAGGTCAGTTCTTCAAGGTTGTTAACACCCTTCAAAGCGTCCGAAACCCGAAGGCAAATCGCGTCTTCTACATCGGCGGCGCTGGCACCACGGTAAACGATGGTGATCTGTGCCTCGGTCGGGGAATAATCGGGGAATGTTTCACGTAACAGCAAGGGCGCAGAGAATACCCCCAGCGCCAATAGTACGATCAACAGCAGGTTCGATGCTGTCGGGTGGCCTGCAAACCAGCGTATCATAGCGCGCCCCCTGCGGCTGTGGTTTTCAGGGCTTGTTCGGTTGCCAGATCACGCTTCGGGTCCAGCAGAATACCGGTGATGGCGGGCACTACGTCGTCGAGAACGACAGCCTCGCCAACCTCAAGGCCCGACAGGATTATCGCCATGCCGTCTTGTTGATACTCGACCTCAACCTCGCGGCGCTCAAGTCGGATGTCGGCGTCCACAAGATAAACCCAACCTTCGTGAATCGCTTCTTGCGGAACGA
>JAGLUD010000062.1 GCA_023134935.1 Paracoccaceae bacterium
ACTTCGACCGCACAGCGCAATGGGCAAGTGGCCAAGTTGCTGGACATGGGGTTTGATCGTGCGCCATCGCGTGTAGCAACGATCCGGCCAACAGCGTTGAACCTGACACGACCCGGCGGGCCGATTATACGGCTGACGGGCGTCGTTCCACGAACGGATCGACCTGTGATGCGTGGCAGTACGGTTGCATCGCCTTCAACAGTCTTGATGGCACGAAATATTGATAATCTAGTAACTACTTTGGTTGCAGAAACCAGCGATTCAGATCTTGCCGCGATTGTGGCGTCGTTGAGCGTTCCACGAGATGCGCCATCTGTACCCGTGCGTCGCCCTTCGAATTTCCGCGTGCCTGTAAAAGTTGCGAGCATTGCGCCGCTTCCAACGATCAGCCTGACACCAGTGCAGGAGTTTGGTGATTGGGCGATTGAGCTGGGAAATTATTCCAATCGGACCAATACCGAAAAATTGCTGTTGAAAACTGCGCTGATGGACCTTGATGCCCTGCAAGGGGCAGACCGGAAGGTCGAGGTGACACTGGTGCAAGGCGTTACCATGTACCGCGCCCGATTCGTTGGGTTAAGCGAGGCGGATGCCCGCAAGGCCTGTTCGCGTCTGACATCACGGGATTCGGCTTGCGAAGTAATCAGCCCCTGACAGCGTAATATTAAAAATTGATCGTGACGTCTGGCAATTCCAACGCGCGGATAAGGTCGCGAACTTCTTGGCGTGCTGCGATGTTGGATAGGGTCATTTTGTATTCTCCGGCCTCTTTGAGGTCCAGCAAAGTCAGACCGTTCAGGAACAGCTCGCGAAATATCACTCGTTCGGAGAAACCTGGGATCAGGCGGAAGCCTATCCGTTTGGAAAGCTCCTCTAGTGCTGTACCGACCTTGCGTTTGTTTCGCGCGTTCAAAGTCGCCATTCTGTTTCGCAGAACCACCCAGTCCACAGGTTTCAGGCCGGCTTGGGATCGCAGTTGTCGCGCGCTCCAAACCATTTCGGAATAGATCGAGGGGCCAAGCACTTTGCCAGTCGCAGGATCAAGCCGTGCCAACAGATCAAAGTCCACCAAACTGTCATTCATTGGTGTAATAAGCGTGTCCGCCACCGAATGCGCCATTTGTGCGTACCGTGTGTGGGCGCCGGGGCAATCGATCAGGATGAAGGTGCATTCTGCCTCCAGCTTCGCCAGTGCGTCTGCAAAGCGGGTTTCCTCCTCAGTCTGCGCGGCCTTCTGGCTGTCTAACGTCGAAAGTCGCAAGTTGACTCGTTTTGGCATCGGCAGCTCAACGTCGTTGTTGGCGCAAAAGGCCTCGCGGTTGTCGATGTAACGGAAAAAACTTTGCTGGCGCAGATCCAGATCGATCGCGCCTACTTGGTGACCGGAACGGGCGATCGCGCTCATTAGATGCATCGCTGTGGTGGACTTGCCGGAGCCACCTTTTTCATTTCCCAATACGATGATATGCGCCATCAGCTAGCTCCTAAAACGGCAAAACGCGCCCCGATGTGGGACGCGCTGTAACTTGTATCTGATCCTGCAACTGCAGGAAAGATCAGAAGCCGAGACCTTCGTATTTTGCTTTAAACTTGGAAACACGACCGCCAGTATCCATAAGACGAGCGTTACCGCCTGTCCAAGCTGGATGCGCGGATGGATCGATATCGAGCACAAGGGTGTCACCCTCGGCGC
>JAGLUD010000063.1 GCA_023134935.1 Paracoccaceae bacterium
GTGCCCTCGGTCACTTTGTAGCCTACGCGAACGGTGTCGCCGGCTTTGAAATCAGGGATGTCAGCACCAAGTGCTGCGATTTGTTCAGCTTCAAGCTGTTCAATAATGTTCATTTCAGTCGTCCTTTTTGCTCGGCTTTTTGCCGATTGTTTGCGCGTCCGAGAGCTGCTGATCTTCCACCGAGTCCGCAATATGCGCTCGCCAGAGGTCGGGACGACGTTCCTTTGTTAAAGCCTTGGACTGCTTGGCACGCCATTTGGCGATGTTCGCGTGATGGCCCGAAAGGAGAATCTCGGGTATCTTGCGGCCTTCCCATTCCGTGGGCCTTGTATACTGGGGATGTTCAAGCAAACCATGTGAGAAAGATTCCTCCTCGGTCGACTCAGCATTCCCAAGAACGCGCGGTATAAGCCGAACTGTGGCATCAATCAAGGCCTGTGCTGCAATCTCTCCTCCAGTCAGGATGAAATCGCCCAAACTGACCTCTTCCACGTCGCGTGCGTCCAGTACACGTTGGTCTACACCCTCGAAACGGCCACAAAGCAGAGTAATCCCTTTGGCTTTGCTAAACCTTCGCGCCATTGCCTGATCGAAGGGCTTGCCGCGCGGTGAAAGGTAAACAACCGGCCAATCATCGCGGGATTCGCCCTTGTCGGCGAAATCAATCGCACGGCCTACCACATCAGCCATCAGCACCATGCCAGCACCACCGCCAGCAGGGGTGTCATCAACGTTGCGGTGTTTGCCGTGTGCAAACATGCGGATGTCGATTGGGTCTAGCGCCCACAGACCTTCCTGCAATGCCCGACCGGTTAAGGAGTGCCCAAGAATTCCCGGGAACATATCTGGATAAAGCGTCAACACCTTCGCCTTCCACGCTCCTGCAAGGTCGGGCTGATCCTTGACCAGCTCGGTCGGCTTGCGGGTAGCACTAATAGAAATGCGACCGTGTGATTTGGTGTGTTTAGTCATTCTCTTAATTTCTTCCGGTTTTGTGAAATCCGGGATGGATAACGATGCGGGTCACGATTCCGGTTGAGGAAACAGACCCTCTGGAGGATCGATTACAATGCGACTAGCGGTTAGGTCGACGGTCGGAACGGCTTCTTTGGTGAAGGGCACAAGAACCGGTTCTTTCAAGCCTGGGCCAGTAACCTCGAGAATGTCGCCCGCACCGTGGTTCAAAACCGTTTTAATTCTGCCAAGTTTCTCGCCGCCGGTATCTACAGCCGTTAATCCGATCAAATCTGAGTGGTAGAATTCGTCATCGGGCAGGTTCGGCAGGTTCTCGCGGGCCGTATAAAGCCGTGTGCTGCGCAGTGCGTCAGCGTCTTCTTTGTTGTCCACGCCCGAAATCACCGCCGCAAACCCACCTTTGATGGCACGGGTGATCCCGAGGTCATAGACTGTACCGCCTTCGGTGCTCAACGGATTATAATCGCCAATCGCGGCAGGGTCAGCGCAGAAGCTTTTGATGCGAACCTCGCCTTTAACGCCAAATGCGCCGGAAATTGCGCCCACACAGATCATTTCAGGTTTGTCAGTCATATTACCGCTCCAGCACGCTTGCCAACAAGGCGTCGCGTTTTTCCCATTCAACTTTTTCTAACTCTGGCGTCAGGCTTGTCTCTACAGGCCAGCCAACGCACAAATATGCCACTAGCGCCCAACCTTCGGGTACGTCAAGGTCTGCGGTCAATTGAACTGGATCAATAATCGAAACCCAACCAACTCCAAGCCCATGCGCGCGCGCCGCCAACCAGAAATTCATAATCGCCGATACAACCGAATATCGCCGCGCCTCGGGCATGGTTCCAGCGCCCAGACCTGCGCCCTTGTCCGTGCCGTCTTCACAAAACACAGCCAACTGAACAGGGGCATCGCGCATACCTGACAGTTTTAACCCCGCGTAAATCTTGGCCCTGTCGCCGGAATACCCTTTCAGGGCATGGGCATTTGCGGCCTCGAAATTCGCCAGCGCCTTGGCCCGCGCAACAGCCGATTTCACCGTGATAATCCGCCAAGGTTCGGACAAGCCAACCGAGGGGGCAAGTCGGATGGCCTCCATCACTTCTGCCAGAAGTTTGTCTGATACCGGCTGATCCGCGTGGAAATTCCGAACATCCCGACGCCATCGCATCAGGTCGTTTAATTGGTCGCGGAATTCTGGCGGGAACTGGTTCATAACGTATTGTTAGGTGGCTTCGCACAGGATGTGAACAAAAAACGGCCCCCGAAGCGTGTTCGGAGGCCGTGATTTCTAAACCGTAAAGCCGATTTATTCAGTTGCAGCTTCTTTTGCAACTTCAGCTGGTGCTTCTTCAGCAGGTGCAGCAGCAGCGGAAGCGGCAGCTTCGGCAGCGTCAGCAACTTTTTGTGCTTTTTCTTCAGCGCGTTCAACAGCAGCTTTGTGCGGAGCACCCTTTTTAGGGTTGTTGCGGTTTTTCTTTTCCAGAACGCCAGCGGCTTCTAGGAAACGGGAAAC
>JAGLUD010000064.1 GCA_023134935.1 Paracoccaceae bacterium
TTCACACGCTCTTCGCTGTCTTTAGGCAGAAGCGGGTTGTATGTGCCGATTTTCTCGATGTAGCGGCCGTCGCGCGGCATACGGCTGTCTGCAACGACAACACGGTAGAAAGGACGTTTCTTGGACCCACCACGGGCCAGACGGATTTTAGTAGACATTGTTAGTTCTCCTTAAGGATTCATTGTGGGCGATTGCCCGTCATTCTTGATGTTTTCGTGATGCCTGATGACTTCTTCGATAATGAAGTTCAGGAATTTAGTCGCAAACGCGGGGTCGAGGTCTGCTTTGCCTGCAAGTTCCTCTAGCCGTGCTATCTGTTTCGCTTCGCGCGCAGGGTCCGAGGCCGGGAGGTTATGCTCCGCCTTCAGGACACCAACGGCCTGCGTATGTTTAAATCGCTCGCCCAACGTATAAATCAGGATCGAGTCCAGACGGTCGATGCTTTCGCGATGACCTTTCAGGATTTCAGCTGCGCGGGTGACGTCGTTCATTGGATGGCCTCCGGTGCGGGATGGCGATAAACGATGCTGTTGTTATTGTTTGGTGTAGCGGCAGTTGAGTCCACTACGGCCCCAAGGCGCTTTGCCATCTTTATAGAGTTAGTGTTATCGGGATGAATATAGCTGACCACCGTTTTAGCACCGGTTGCATAGTAGAAGTCACGCGCGGCAATAGCTGCTTCGGTTGCGATCCCGCGCCCTTCGTATTTCGTGTCCCAAAGGGTCCACATTAGTTCGGCCTCGGGCATGTGTTCGGGATACCCGACACCTGTCATGCCGCAAACCTTATCTTCACCTGTAACATTGATCCAAAATAGGCCAAAACTGTTTGCATCCCAATGTTTGGTGGCTTTCGCTAGGAGTTCATCACACCCATTGCGGTCCAGCGGACCACCAACCCAAGCAGAGCGATCGGTCGTGTAAAACTCGATCAGGCACTCAGTATCGTGTGTGGTTGGCACGGTTAGAGTCAGACGTTCTGTATGGAGGGTAGGATTCATTTCTTCTTCAACCCACTTAGATCGCTAGGCAGCCCAGACTTTGCACCAAACCCTGGCTGTAACGCATTCGCGCCCATGCCTGGCATTGCGCCGCCCATGCCGGCTTGCTGGTTGCCGCCTTTGCCCATCAATGCGCCCAAGCCCTGACGCATCAGGCCTTTTTTGCCCATTTTGCCCATCTTCTTCATCATGTCGCCCATTTGGCGCTGCATTTTCAGAAGTTTGTTCAAATCGGAAACCTGCATCCCCGCGCCTGCTGCCACACGTTTTTTACGGCTGGCTTGCATAAGGCCCGGATTGGCACGTTCGCGCTTGGTCATTGACTGGATTAGGGCGATTTGGCGTTTTAGAACTTTGTCGTCAATCCCTGCCTCGGCCATCTGTTTTTGCGCTTTACCCATGCCCGGCATCATTCCCATGATCCCTTCCATGCCACCCATCTGCTGCATCTGTTCAAGCTGGCTGCGAAGGTCGTTCATGTTGAACTGACCCTTCATCATCCGCTTCATCATCTTTTCGGCTTGTTCAGCCTCGATGGTTTCTTGGGCCTTCTCGACCAACGACACGATATCGCCCATGCCAAGAATTCGGCCAGCGATACGCTCTGGGTGGAATTCTTCCAGCGCGTCCATCTTTTCGCCAAGACCGACGAATTTGATTGGCTTGCCAGTGACTGCCCGCATCGAAAGCGCCGCACCACCGCGACCGTCGCCGTCCATACGTGTCAGGACAACGCCGGAGATGCCAATCTGACCATCGAACTGTTCTGCCACGTTCACAGCGTCTTGGCCCGTTAGACCATCGACCACCAGTAAAGTTTCACGAGGGGAGGCTACATCACGCACGGCCTGAACTTCGGCCATTAACTCTTCGTTAATGTGCAAACGACCAGCGGTATCGAGGATGTAAACGTCGTAACCACCCAGCGTCGCCTGCTGCTTGGCACGTTTGGCGATTTGCTCAGGCTTTTGGCCTTCAACGATCGGCAGCGTATCGACGCCGATCTGTTTACCCAGCACTTCAAGCTGATGCATCGCGGCAGGGCGGTAGATGTCCAGCGAGGCCATCAACACGCGTTTATTCTCTTTTTCCTTAAGACGTTTCGCCAACTTCGCAGTCGTCGTCGTCTTACCGGAACCCTGCAAGCCAACCATAAGGATTGGCGCAGGTGGGTTGTCGATTTTTAGCGCACCAGCGGCAGCGTCGTCGCCCGACAACATCGCGACCATTTCGTCGTTAACAATCTTAACGACCTGCTGGCCCGGCGTGATGGATTTAGTAACGGCTTGCCCCGTCGCCTTTTCCTGAACGGCTTTAACGAAATCACGCGCGACAGGCAGGGAAACGTCGGCCTCAAGCAAAGCCACACGGACTTCACGAAGCGCGGTTGCCACGTCTGCATCCGACAACGCACCTTGCTTGGTAAGGTTGTCAAAGACGCCACTAAGGCGGTCGGATAGATTCTCAAACATCACGCAGCCCTCCATGGGCAATTAACAAACGACAAGCGCACCAGTGG
>JAGLUD010000065.1 GCA_023134935.1 Paracoccaceae bacterium
TTATTTTCACACGCAGCAAGGCATATTTTTTTTCCGCAAGCAAAAACAGTAATGGCGCTTTTTCGCGTTCAAAACCCTGCATGCCAACGTCCGTTTGGGTGACATCTGGTATATCAAACACTTGCGTAAGGATTTTGTTAATAACCAGCTTGAAAATCGCGGCATCGGTGTTGGTAACGGGACGATCACCGCTCGCGGCACGAACCCCGCCCGCCAGATGCGTAACCGCAGTATTAATAAATTGTGAATCAAAGCCGGTCAGCCCGACATCGTCGCCAAAACTGACAATTCCGAACATTCGAGAGGTCATCGCCTCGATCGTTTGGGTGTGTGAACTGATCGTGCGTTCGGATACCTCCGCCACTACTTCGATCTCAAGAAAATCCAGAAAGACCCTAGCCGTTGCCTTTTCGATATTCTTTATCATCGAGTTCTGCAACGAGGCCTTCGCCTGCCGCGCAGCCGCCGCTTTGATTTTCCGCCTTAGGATGTTTGTATTGGAACCCGACAAAACAAAACCGCCTTTTCAATTAGAACAAGGCGGTTTTGGCAGAAAAAGATTTATAGGTGGTTAAGGTTCGTCGATAATTTCAACAACCGCGCCCGCGCCGACGAACTGGAAGAAGTACAGCGTTTCTTCGCCGCCTCCGTTCTCGTTCTCTGCACACAGGATATCAAAAGCACGTGGTTCTTCGCGCATATCGACGTTCAGGATGTTACCGCATTCAAACCCTTGAAGGTGCAGAAACAACTTCAACCCGCTACGCAATTGTTCTTCGGTATAGGCTGACGCTGTAGAAACGCTGGACAGCAACACTGCAACAAGCAGAAATATACGGGAGATTTTCATCGTTAACTCCATAACAAACACATTCGCAGCATGTATACAGTTAGAATGGTGCATTTGGAATTGGCATTGCACGATGATCAGGAAACTGGGCTGTTTCCCGCTTAACGCTGCGCCGATCTTGCCACATTCACGCCTATTGCAGGGCAGGGGGAAGGTTCCATATAAGGTGGCAACGCAACACTTATTAGGTGACCTATGAAATTACTCGACAAGATCCCGTTTCGCACGGCAATCATCATGACAATCTTTCTTGGGTTGGCGCCGTTTGTGCCTGAACCCCATATTTGGCAGAAACTAAAAATGCTGGTGGCTGGCGATCTGACGCAACCTCTAGACATGTTTGATATGCTTTTCCACATGGCTCCGGGGCTCATACTTTTAGCCAAGATTTACCGGCATAAAACAGGCGCGGATCAAAGCGAAGGTTAATAATGTATAAAGACAACCATCTCGTAGCACAGTTGCGAGCGGCATCTTTTGACCGCGAGATGGATGTTTTTGTGCAAGGGCAGGGTGGTCGCACTTTCGGTGCGTTCTTTGCCAACGCGGAACGCTATGCCGCTTTGCTTGCCTCGCGCGGTGTGCAGGCCGGCGACCGCGTTGCGGTGCAGGTTAATAAATCCCTCGAGGCGTTGGAACTTTATGTCGGCACGGTGATGGCGGGCGCGGTGTTCTTACCGCTTAATCCCGATTACACGGCATCCGAGGTCGCGTATTTCTTACAAGACGCCACTCCACGCATGTTCGTGCTCGACCCTTCGCGGAAATCCGAGATGCAATCCGCCGTAGAGACCGCAAACGTCACGCAGGTGATGACGCTGGATGCGACTGGCGGCGGCACACTGAAAGACGCAGCTTCGTCGATGCCCGCGGGGTTCGCGCCCGTTCCTCGTACCGCTGACGATCTGGCGGCAATCCTTTATACGTCTGGTACGACTGGCCGTTCCAAAGGGGCGATGCTGACCCATCGTGCGCTCGCGTCTAATGCCGAGACGTTGGTTGATTACTGGCGGTTTACACCTGACGACGTCTTGATCCACGCACTGCCAATCTTTCATACACACGGACTGTTCGTTGCGACAAACGTGGCGCTAATGGCCGGGGCTGCGATGACGTTCCTGCCCAAGTTCAATCTGGATGCGGTATTTGCAGCAATGCCGAACGCCACAACGTTGATGGGCGTTCCGACGTTCTATACGCGCATGCTCCAAGATCCGCGCCTAACCGTGGATAGCACACGGAATATGCGGTTGTTCGTATCCGGCTCGGCCCCGTTACTTGCGGAAACACATGAACGATGGACTGAGCGCACGGGGCACAAAATCCTTGAACGTTACGGGATGACCGAAACAAACATGAACACCTCCAACCCATACGAGGGAGCGCGGAAACCCGGAACGGTTGGGCTGCCATTACCGGGCGTCGATGTGAAAATCGTAGATAGCGACGGGGCGGAGCTGGACGTTGACCAGATCGGCTCCATCGAAGTGCGCGGGGATAACGTTTTCGCCGGTTATTGGCAGATGCCAGAAAAAACAGCCGAAGAATTGCGCGAGGATGGTTGGTTCGTCACCGGTGATTTAGGTGTTCGGGACAGCGACGGGTACATTTCTATCGTCGGGCGTTCAAAGGATTTGATCATATCAGGCGGCTTTAACGTTTACCCCAAGGAGGTCGAGGCCGTTATCGATGACCTGCCAAATGTGCTGGAAAGCGCCGTGATCGGCCTGCCGCACAAGGACTTCGGTGAAGCGGTCGTGGCGGTTGTCGTGGCGAGTGATCCTGCCTTAACGATTGAGGCAATTAGCGTGGCGACATCCGATAAACTCGCACGGTTCAAATGTCCCAAAATCGTTCTGATCGTTGAAGCGTTACCGCGCAACACTATGGGGAAAGTTCAGAAAAAAGCCCTGCGCGAGAAATACGAAAACCTGTTCCGCTAAACTAGCCGCCTAACTCCAGCGATTGTGCAACCAGTACCATTGCCCCGGATTCCGCCTCACCTGCGCCGTCAGGCTGTCATTGGCCGCTTGGGTCATCGTCGTCGTATCCGTATGTGGGATTGGCGCCTCAAAGACGATATCCACGTGGAGCGAGCCCTCCCGCCGTGTCCCGTAAACCGGAACCATCGGCAGGTTGTACTTCAATGCAATGCTCGCCGCTGCGGTGGACGTTAGGGCCGGTTGCCCGATGAAATCCAGTGCTTCGCCTTGCCCAAATCTTTGATCTAGCAAAATCGCCACCATGCCGCCTGCGCGAACGTGTCGGACCATTTCGGTAGTGCCGCGCCGCCCGCTGGGGAAGGCGGGTTTACCCGCGTGTTCGATCTGAGGCACGAAAATACGGTCAAAGTAATGGTTGTTGCTGGGCCGATAGATCGCGCCAACCTCCATTCCTTCGGATTTAAGGTAATGTCGCGCCGCGTCCCATTGCCCGTAATGCCCGGACACAATGATCGCGCCAGTACCCGCAGCTGCTGCATCGCGCAAAACCTGCAATCCAACGCCAGAAGCGTGTCGCAACTCTGGAAACTTCTCGCTGACGTTGTTGTTAAGGATTTCCACGAACGAGCGACCAAAGTTGGCGCCAACGGCCTTGGTAATCTGTCGAACTTCGTTTGACGTCAGGTCGGGGTGAATTTTACGTAAGTTGTCTTCGATCCGCTGCCGTGAAGTTTGCACGTTGGCAATTAGCGTGCCCAGAAACGCCCCGCCATACTTAACGCGCTGCTTGAACGGGAAAACCTTCAGGACACCCAAAAACATCCGCACCAGCGCATACTCGACACCGTATCGAAGGTTTCTTGAGCGTATCTTAGGCATTCAAGGTTCTCATTCCTGCGGTGTGACAACGGGCGAGTAGGCATAAAAAAGGCGGGCACTGACGCCCGCCTTTGAATTCTGGACGATTATTGCTGTTTAAGCGGGTTAATCATCATCACCATCTGGCGACCTTCCATCTTGGGCATCATATCGATTTTGCCCAGCTCCGTGATGTCGGCGGCGACTCGGAGCAACAATTTGCGACCCAAATCGAGGTGCGCCATTTCACGGCCACGGAAACGCAGGGTGACTTTCACCTTGTCGCCGTTTTCAAGAAACTTGAACACGTTGCGCATTTTCACGTCGTAATCATGCGTATCCGTGTTCGGGCGGAATTTAACTTCCTTAACCTCGATAATCTTTTGTTTTTTGCGCGCTTCGGAGTCACGTTTCTGCTGTTCATACTTGAACTTGCCGAAATCCATGATCTTCACGACGGGCGGTTTCGCGTTTGGGGAAATTTCCACCAAATCGAGTCCAACCTCTTGCGCCATCTCCAACCCGGTCGCGGGGGTGACAACGCCTACATTTTCGCCTTCGGCGCCAATTAGTCGGATTTCTGCGGATGTAATGCGTTCATTAACGCGGGGTCCGGTGTCGCGCTGCGGTGGCGCGTTATGAGGTCTACGGGCTATGGCCTAAGAGTCCTTTTGTCATTTTTATCGATCGCTACGGGATTCCGCCGCGATATAGGATAAGTGTATAATAATGAAGCGCGCGTCAATAGTTACCGTCAAAATAAGCGTGTTTTTAGCACAATTGATTTAAACCGTGCGTTAATAAACTTTTAACCCTTTGGCCTAAATCATCACAATTGGATCGAACTATAGCCATATTTGATTGATATTTTACAATTAACCACCGTTTGACGGGATTATGTGTTACTAGTTACGGATGAAGCCCGCCGATTCTTCGGGTTTTTGGTGTAACATTATGTAACGTATCAAGTATTGAGGCGCAGTATGGCTTTTGAAATGAAAACGACCTTGGCTCTAATCAGCTTTTTGGTCATCGGATTCCTGATTTACCCAATGGTTTCGACAACGCAGTGGGATAAACTTGAGTTCAACTCACGTCGATTTGAAATTGCTGCATCATCGGCTCCGCTGGATTGGCGTGCGTTAATATCGGATTAATAATACAAGCCGGGTTTTGCCCCGACCTGTTTGCTTTACCCTGAAGGCATTTGCTTGCCTACTAAAGCTTTGACTCCTAAGAACATTAATATATCCTAAATGGATAGTATTGTGATTCGTAGCAATTTTACCTGTACGAACGTAGTAAGTCTAACTGTACAAACAATGCTTAATTTAAACACAACTTATTGCGTATTTGCGGTGGGCGATTTCGCTGAACTAGGGTAAGAAAATGAAAAATAAAACATATACAATGTTCGCATTGGCTGTTGTTGCATCAATGGCCGCAGGCGGTGCAATTGCAGCCGCTGGCGGTAACGGCAACGGTAAGGGTAATGCTGGCGGCAAGGGTAATGGGGCTGCCACTCTGCAGAGCACTACCACTCAGCAGTCTGGTGGAGATACGGCCCTATATAAATGCTATGATATTATTAATGGCGCTAATGGGAGCGGTGGCACCAACGTTGATGGTACCGCCAACGGTGACACCGGTTCCAGTGATCCAAAAGACGTTGGTGGCCACGTTACGAATTGTGATAAATACTGGCAGGCAACTGGGGAAATTGGCAATGGCCTCCCTGACGGTGGCATGCAAGACAATTTCTGAAATTAAACATCAGTCGATGATTTAGTTACATGCACTTAAAACGATAACGCCTACCGATGTCCGTCGGTAGGCGTTATCAATTCAGCTATACCAGCATACTTAGCGGTTCTTCCAGATAACCTTTGATGGCTGCAAGGAACGTCGCCCCAAGTGCGCCATCGATCACACGGTGATCTACCGAAAGCGTCACGGACATCACCGTTGCAACTGCCAGATCCCCGTCCGCATTAACGACAGGTTTCTTCTCACCAGCCCCCACAGCCAAAATCGAGGCTTGCGGTGGATTGATAACCGCATCGAAGTTGTCGATCCCCATCATCCCCAGATTTGAAATCGCGAAACTACCGCCCTGATACTCTTCAGGCATAAGCTTGCGCGTTTTAGCTCGCGCCGCCAGGTCTTTCATTTCGGCAGACAATGCCGACAAAGTTTTCAGATGGCTATCGCGCAACACTGGGGTGAACAAACCACCCTCGATTGCCACGGCTACGGCCACATCAGACGGTGCAAGTTTCAAAATACGGTCGCCAGCCCAAACGGCATTGCAATCGGGAACATCCTGCAAGGCAAGCGCGCTGGCTTAA
>JAGLUD010000066.1 GCA_023134935.1 Paracoccaceae bacterium
GAGGCGAGGAGACCTACGAGGAACCCTCCGCCAGCACTAATTTGCAGTAGCGCGCCGAGGATCACCACACTTGAGATCGCGTTAGTGATCGCCATAAGCGGTGTGTGCAGCGCGTGGCTGACGTTCCAGATGACCTGAAAACCGATGAAGATCGACAGCACGAACACGATGAAGTGTTGCATGAAGCTGGCCGGCGCGTATTGGCCGATCAGCAACATTAGCAAGCCGCCGATAACCAGCATGGTTGTCTGTTTACGTCCAGCAGCTTTCGTCGCGGCCACTTCTTCGGCTTTGATTTCTTCTGGTGTTTTCTCTGGCGCCTTTGGTTTCGCAGCCGCAATCGCCTGAATTTTTGGCGGAGGGGGCGGGAAGGTTATCTCTCCGCCATGCGTAACCGTTGCACCGCGGATCACGTCGTCTTCCATGTTGTGAACCGGCACACCGTCATTTTCGGGTGTCAGGTCGTCCATCATGTGACGGATGTTTGTGGAATACAGTGTCGAGGATTGCGTCGCCATGCGGCTTGGCAGATCAGTGTAACCGATGATGGTCACGCCGTTCTTGGTTTCGATCTTCTCGTCAGGGACGGTCAGATCACAGTTACCGCCTTTTTCAGCCGCAAGGTCGATGATGACCGATCCGGCTTTCATGGCGTAGACCATATCTTCAAGCCACAATTTTGGTGCATCGCGGCCCGGGATCAGGGCGGTGGTGATAACGATGTCGACTTCGGCTGCCTGTGCGCGGAACAGTTCAAGCTGCTTTTCGCGGAACTCTGGCGAGGAAACGGCGGCGTAGCCACCTGTTGCAGCACCGTCTTGGTTGTCGTCAAAGTCTAGGAACAGGAATTCACCGCCCATAGATTCGATTTGCTCGGCCACTTCGGGGCGCACGTCGAAAGCGCGAACAATTGCGCCCATGGACTGAGCTGCACCAATGGCGGCCAGACCGGCAACACCTGCGCCGATGACCAGAACAGTCGCTGGGGGAACCTTGCCCGCAGCGGTGATCTGGCCAGTGAAGAAGCGGCCGAAGTTATTCGAAGCCTCGATAACCGCACGATAACCGCCGATGTTGGCCATGGACGACAGAGCGTCCATTTTCTGAGCACGCGAAATACGTGGAACCATGTCCATCGCGATCGCCGTCACGCCTTTGGCGCGCAGTTTTTCCAACAGGTCTTCGCTTTGCGCAGGCCATATGAAGGAAATCAGCGTTTGCCCTTCACGGAAACGCTTAAGCTCGACCTCTTCAGGGGCGCGGACTTTGATGATGAAGCCACAGGCTTTCCAAAGGGCCGCGCCGGTTTTTACGACCGTGACGCCGGCGTCTTTGTAGTCCTTATCGGAGAAACGCGCTGCTGCGCCTGCTCCGGTTTCGATAACGCATTCATAGCCCAGCTTTTGTAGCTGGAGCGCCGATTGCGGGGTAAGGGCAACCCGATTTTCGCCCTCGAAGATCTCTTTGGGAGCTCCGATTTTCATAGTGTTATTCCTTAGTCCAAATGGGAGGAAGGGTCAGATGACTTATATCTAGCCGTTAATGCGGCAGATTTCAAAGCTATCATTGCGAATTTTGGGAAAAAGCCTGACTAAAATGGTCGCATCCGGTTGTCAGGCTTTGTGAAACCCGTGGATCAGGTAGCGTAAGCCCAGATTTGCGCCGATGAATATCGACACTAGAACGACCGGTGCGCTATAAGCCAGCACGGAAAATCCGGTTAGCCCCTGCCCGATGGAACAGCCTAGTGCGATCACCCCGCCAGTACCCATAATGAATGCGCCAAAGACGGAGCGTCCCAATTCGCGTGGGTCATCGCATGCCTCCCACCGAAAGCGGTCTTTGATTTTTGTACCGATCATCGAGCCCACCAGAACACCGGTAACGGAGCCGATGCCGAAGTTCATTGTCGCGCCGGACCATGTCATCAGGTAGATTAGAGTTTCGCCCAATGGGGCCGAGTAGGAAACGGATTCAACAGTGATTTCGTCAAACCCGTTTGCAGCAATCAGATTGGTCGCCCAGAAACCAAACACGACAGCGAAGCCGACGACAATGGACCAAATGATATGCGTGCGGGAAGTCCGGAACTTTTCACCCGAAAACGCCCATGCAGCGCAGATGGTTGCGAATATCAACGCTGGTACCAGTGGGCCTACATCGAACCAACGGCCAAACATATGGGCGATGCCCTGCGCCTCGCCAATATAATCTTGTTGTGGGAATAACCAGTCTCGCAAAACAGCAGTAGGGCCGCCGATGGCCATATAGGCCGAGATGGCCATCACTACAGCAACGACGAAACTACGCATATCACCGCCCGCCATTCGCGAAAGCGCACCGAAACCGCAGTTTCCAGCCAAGGCCATGCCCCAGCCGAACATCAGGCCGCCAACGATGCTGGCGATCGGGTTCCATTTTAAAGCGTAGTAGATGGATTGGGAATAATCGACCTGCCCGAAGGCTTCTAGCGTGAACATGCCAGTGACTGCGACGGCCAATGCCAACGCCCACATACGTAGGCGGGAATAGTCGTCACCGTAAAGGGCATCTTCGATCGCACCCAATGTGCAGAAACGACCGATGGAGGAGGATAGACCTAAAGCGCCGCCTGCGAATAAACCTGCAAGCGCTGCCCAGTGATTATCCCCCATAAATTCCATTAACGCTCTTTATCTTTGTCCGGATCAAAAGTGCAGAACATGTCATAAACAAGTTCAATCATTTGCGCTGCTTTACGATCCCCTAAGGAGTAGAAAATCGTTTTGCCGTCGCGTCGGGAATTCACCAAGCCTTCAAGCCGTAGGCGCGCCAATTGTTGGCTAACTGCGGCTTGACGGGAAGAAAGAAGGTTTTCCAGTTCGGTTACGGATTTTTCACCCGTGACCAGATGGCATAAGATCATCAATCGGCCTTCGTGGGCCAGAGCTTTCATAAAGTCAGTTGCCGACTTCGCGCTTTTCAGCACTTCGTCGATAGCTTCGTCGGTCATATCCGGTGTTATCTGGGGCAGCGACATCGCCCTCTCCTTTTTATTTATGACTCCGAAGGCTCTCCTTCAGCATCAGGCAAACTTGCCAACATCATACCAAGAAGTCCCCAAAAGAACCCCTCGCCTGGATAACCTTCTATACGATTAACCTCTGTTCCGTCGACAAGTAATATAAATGTGGGCGTGAAATGTGGTTTACTGGCAAAAGTCACGCCTTCGGGTGCTGGATCATGAATATCGTAGCGCCAAAGCGGGGCCGTTTTGCCTTCATCCGTCAGGTGATATTCGCCCCCAACGTCACGATTCCAGCGCGTACACCATGGGCATCCGTCTTCTTCGACCATCATCAAACGGGTCTCGGCAAAGGCGGGTAAGACCAATGACGTAGAAAGTAATAATATAATCACTTTTAGAAGGCGCATTCGTATCCTCATAGAAATTTCACTTTACACATTTTAATATAGCAATATGATTATCGATAGTTTTGGCAATAAAAGCAAGGAAAACAAGGGATGGAGTTTGACGTAAGTTACTGGGGAGCGGCAATTGCGGGCCTCCTCTCGTTCTTTTCACCGTGCATTCTGCCGATTGTGCCATTCTATTTATGCTACATGGCGGGTCTGTCGATACACGAATTGAACGAGGAGAACGAAATCTCCGTCGGGGCCAAGCGCCGCCTTATTTTGTCATCGGTATTCTTCGCGGCCGGCGTGGTTACGATCTTCGTTCTGCTTGGCCTGATAGCAACATCATTAGGGCACGCTTTCCGAGATTATAAAGACGAACTGACATGGGTTGCAGCTGCGATCCTGTTTATTTTTGGTTTGCACTTCCTCGGGATATTGAAAATCTCGTTTCTATATCGCGAAGCACGTATTGATTCTTCGGGAATCAAACCAGCCAGTTACGTTGGATCGTACCTAATCGGGCTGGCGTTCGGGTTCGGCTGGACACCATGTGTTGGCCCTGCGTTGGCCGCGATCCTCTATATGGCATCACAAAGTGGCAGCTTGCAGCATGGCGCGGGCTTGCTGTTCGTTTATGGGACGTTCATGACCGTGCCATTCATTCTGGCGGCGGTATTCTCCGGCCCGTTCCTGCGCTGGGTGCAGCGAAACCGTAAATACATGGGGCACATCGAAAAAGCGATGGGTGGCTTCCTGATCTTATTCGCAATTCTGATCGTGACTGGCAGCGTTTCTTATATCGCGCAGTTCATGCTGGAAAAATTCCCTAACCTGTTCATCTTCGGTTAATCTAAAAAGGTATCATCATGCTTAAGAAACTCATCATTCTGTGTGCCCTTGCGGTTACCCCTGCCCTTGCTGGCGAAACATTCATAGGCGACGATGGCCTGCACAAGACCGACTGGATGCGCGACACATTCCGCGACATGACCGAGGATCTGGAAGAAGCTAACGCCGAGGGCAAACGCTTTATGGTGATCATCGAGCAGCGCGGGTGTATCTATTGCACCAAGATGCACGAACAAGTATTTCCAGACCCCGAAGTTAAAGCGATGATCGAAGACAACTACTTCGTCGTACAGATGAATATGTTTGGCGATATTGAAGTGACGGATTTCGATGGCGAGACGATGTCGGAAAAAGAGATGATCTCCAAGTGGAACATCGTTTTCACCCCGACCATGATGTTCTTCGATGATGAACTTCCGGCTGCGGGAATGACCGCTGCGCAGGCCGCTGTAATGACCATGCCGGGGGCATTTGGAAAGTTCACAACCCTCAGTATGTTCCAATATATCCTTGAAAAGGCCAACGAAGGCGACGAGCATTTTCAGAAGTATGTCGCCCGAATAATCGCCGAACGCGGTTAAAACTAAGGCGAAACTTTATATAAGTAATTACTTATATTAGAGAAATATAATGATCGAATATTCACTTATTTGAATTTATTGTTGCGTAATGACTAACTCCTCGGCTATCTTTTGTTGACCAAAGTCAAGAATCAAAATGACAAACGGTTTTACAAAGGGAGGATACTGCATGAAGCGCACAGCGTTTCTTATAATTGGAGCCACCGCCGCATTTGCAGCGATGGCGACAGCTGGAACCACAACTCCGGATGACGTTACGTTTGATGACTACGGCGCAGTTTCTGCATCGTTAACAGGCGTTGCAGGCGATGCGGCTAATGGCCGTAAACTTTTCGCCAACCGCAAACTGGGCAACTGCCTGGCCTGTCATCAGAACAACGACTATCTGGAGCAATCATTCCACGGAGAAGTTGGCCCGTCGCTAGATGGTGCTGGTGATCGTTGGAACGAAGCCGAGCTACGCGGGCTTGTATCGAACGCCAAGAACACGTTCGAAGGCACGATCATGCCGGCGTTCTATCGCACTTCCGGTTTCTATCGGAACATGGAAAAGTTTGACGGCAAGTCAATTCTTTCGGCACAAGATGTCGAAGATATTGTCGCATACCTTCTTACACTCACCGAGTAAGCCAACAGCTTGCCGACCAAATATCAGGAGAAAACTATGGATTTTACGAGACGTGATGCTCTGATCCTCGGCGCGGGAGCAGCAACAGTTGCCCTATTGCCAGTTCAGGCTTTTGCCTCGGTCAGCGATGATGCTATCGCGGCATTCACCGGAGGCGCTGCCACTTCAGAAGGTGGCATCGAGCTGACAGCGCCGGAAATTGCCGAGAATGGTAATACAGTTCCAGTAGCCGTATCGGCACCGGGCGCTGTATCTATCATGCTTCTAGCTGCGGGCAACCCTAACCCGGATGTATGCACATTCAACTTCGGCCCTCTTTCGGGTTCGCAGTCTGCTTCGACACGTATCCGCCTTGCCGGTACTCAAGACGTAGTTGCTGTGGCGAAAATGGCTGACGGTAGCTTTGTGCAAACATCTAGCGTTGTTAAAGTAACAATCGGCGGCTGCGGCGGCTAAGCTAATCTAAGGAGAAGATAATATGGCATCTGGTGTAAAACCCCGTGTTAAAGTTCCGAAGACTGCTTCAGCTGGTGATGTTATCACCATCAAAACGCTGATCAGTCACAAAATGGAATCCGGCCAGCGTAAAGATAGCGACGGGAATAGAATTCCTCAGTCGATCATCAACACGTTCACATGTGACTTTAACGGTCAAAACGTGATCAATGTTGAACTTCACGGCGCAATTTCCACAAACCCGTACTTCCAGTTCGAAGCTACAGTTCCTGAATCAGGCGACTTTACTTTCACTTGGAACGACGATGATGGCTCCGTTTATACGGAAACAAAAACCATCACAGTCGGCTAAAGTTTCGGCAGAAAGAAAAGGGAGGATAAATATAATGATAGGATCAAACCTACTGCGTGTGGCCTCAATCGCATCAATCGCAACGTTTGCTTTTGGAACGACTGCTGCCAATGCACAAAGCCTTGTTATCAACGACGAAGAGACGATGATAATTCAGGCTCCAGCTGCAGCGCATCTGGAAAATATGGACGAAGTGTTCTCGGGGTGGAATTTCCGCACCGTGGAAACACAGGCGCTTCAGATGGACGACTTCGACAACCCCGGCATGATCTTCGTTGATCAGGCTATAGACCAATGGGATACTGTTGACGGCGCCGCAGGCGAGTCCTGTGGTTCGTGTCACGAAGGTGGCACAGCTGAATTCGCAGGTCTTCGCACAGTGCTTCCGCGCTGGGACGAAGATGCCGGCGGCATCCAGTCGATGGCAGACTATATCAACGAATGTCGCACCGAGCGGATGCAGGCTGAAGCGTGGACGTGGAGCAGTTCGAAAATGACTGCCATGACCGCCTTAATCGGTCTGGAATCGCGCGGAATGCCGGTTGATGTTGTTATTGATGGTCCAGCAGCGGACGCATGGGAACTTGGTAAAGAGATTTACTACACCCGTGTTGGTCAGCTGGATATGTCTTGCGCAAACTGCCATGAGGATAACTACGACACTATGATCCGTGCGGATCACCTGTCGCAGGGCCAGATTAACGGCTTCCCGTCCTACCGTTTGAAAAACGCGAAGTTGAATTCAACTCACGCCCGCTTCAAAGGCTGCATGAAAAATATTCGTGCAAAACCATTTGGCGAGGGTTCCGACGAGTTCCGCGCACTGGAGCTATACGTAGCTTCTCGCGGTAACGGCCTCTCGGTTGAGGGTACTTCGGTTCGTAACTAACATTGTCTGGCCCCGATTAAGTTCGGGGCCTAACACCTTCCCTTCGTTTGGGGGTTAGTGTCGGTCAGCTTTTATTAAGCTCACTCATTCTTACCCAAAAATTTGGAGACTACATATGATTTCCCGCCGTGACTTTCTACAAGCCTCAGTGGCTGCTTCTGCAATTGTTGGTGCCTCTGGCGTTGGCAACTGGTCCAAACTGGCCGCGCAGCAGACGCTTACGCAAGACCAACTGCTTGATTTTGATACGGTCGGTAATGTCACGATTATCCACATCACGGATATCCACGCGCAGCTGAAGCCAGTGTATTTCCGCGAGCCGGAGATTAATATTGGTGTTGGCGCTGTTGACGGATTGCCCCCGCATGTAACGGGTAAAGACTTTCTTAACCTGTTCAACATGGAAGCGGGAACACGTGAAGCCTACGCGCTGACGTATGATGATTTCACGTCGCTGGCCAAAGGGTACGGCAAAATGGGCGGGATCGACCGTGTTGCAACGGTAATCAACTCCATCCGCGCTGCTCGCCCCGATGCATTGTTGCTGGATGGTGGCGATACTTGGCAGGGTTCCTACACCGCGCAGATGACCAACGGTCAGGATATGGTTAACGTGATGAACGCGCTGAAACCGGATGCGATGACCTCGCACTGGGAATTCACGCTGGGCATTGATCGCGTTAACGAGATCGTCGAGAACGACCTCGACTTTCCGTTCCTTGGTGCCAACATCTTTGACACCGAATGGGACGAGCGTGCTTATGAGCCGTACAAAATGTTCGAACGTGGCGGCGTAAAAATTGCCGTTATCGGGCAAGCTTTCCCATACATGCCGATCGCCAATCCGGGCTGGATGTTCCCGGGTCTCAGCTTTGGTGTGCGTGAAGACAACATGAACGATCTGGTACAAGAAGTACGCGGTAAAGGTGCCGAGTTGGTGGTGATGTTATCCCACAACGGTTTCGACGTGGACCGCAAATTGGCCGCCAACGTGGACGGCATCGACGTGATCCTGACGGGTCACACGCATGATGCGTTGCCAGAGCCGGTTCAAGTCAACAACACCATGCTCATTGCGTCCGGTTCGAACGGTAAATTCGTCACTCGCCTCGATCTGGATGTGCGTGATGGCGAGGTTAAAGGCTTCCGTCACAAACTGATCCCGATCTTCTCGGATGTAATCCAGTCTGACCCGATGGTGGCCAAACTGATCGACGAGCAGCGCGCTCCGTTTGAAGACCAGTTAACCGAGGTGATCGGTAAAACCGACAGCCTTCTATACCGCCGCGGTAACTTCAACGGCACATGGGATGACCTAATTTGTAACGCCTTGATTGAAGAACGCGAAGCAGACATCGCGCTATCACCCGGCTTCCGTTGGGGTCCTTCCCTGCTGCCAGGTGGAGACATTACCCGCGAAGATATTTTTAACTGCACAGGCATGAGCTATCCTGCCGCGTACCGTTCCGAAATGACGGGCGAACTGATCCACACGATCATGGAAGACGTAGCCGACAACCTGTTCAACCCAGATCCGTATTATCAGCAAGGCGGCGATATGGTGCGTATGGGTGGCATGGGCTATTCCATCGACGTATCCAAAAAGCAGGGTGATCGGATTACCGACATGACCATGCTTAATACCGGCGAAAAGATTGAACCATCCAAGACGTATATTGTTGCCGGTTGGGCCTCGGTTAACGAGGGCACTGAAGGACCGGCAATCTGGGACGTTGTCGAAGACTACGTTAGACGGAAAGGAACGGTATCGCTTGATCCGAACCAATCCGTTAAAGTCACCGGAGCCTAGTTGATTTCCGGAGGGTCAGATGAGCAATAAATCCGGCCCTTCGCGCCGCAAGTTTCTAACGACAGGTCTAGTAGCAGGTGTTACCGCCACAAGTGCGCGAGCGGGTGATCCTGCGATCACCGATGTGCAACCTTGGGCGCAGGCGCTTGGCAAGGGCGTGGACGAGCGCGGCTATGGCATGCCATCCCCGCATGAGGCCCACGTTCTGCGTAAATCCGTGCCTTGGCTAACGGCCGAGGACACGTCCTCGATCAACTTCACGCCGTTGCACCAATTGGATGGGATCATCACACCCAATGGTCTGGCGTTTGAACGCCACCATAGTGGCGTGGCCGAGGTTAACCCATCCGAGTATCGCCTGATGATCAACGGCTTGGTGGACACCCCGATGGTTTTTACCTTGCAAGACCTGATGCGGTTTCCGCGCCACAACAAGGTGTATTTCCTTGAATGCACCGCGAATTCCGGCATGGAGTGGCGTGGCCCTCAGCTGAACGGTGTGCAGTTCACCCACGGTATGATGCACAACGTTATGTATACAG
>JAGLUD010000067.1 GCA_023134935.1 Paracoccaceae bacterium
AAAGTTAAACTCCTCCTTGATATGCCTTGGAATGGCTGCAAGGTTATGTTTACTTTATGGGAAATAAATAACGATTTGGATCACGTAGAAAAACCGCATCCGAGATTTTTTTGCAACCAATGGTAAATGTTGATGACTTCGGTAATGTTGAAATGCAGATTATTGGAGTGATCGATGAAAGATAGGCAGGGTATCTGATGATAAGCTTGAATAAGATAATGCATATCGATGATGATATTGATATTTTGGCAATCACCGAAATCGTACTCGGAACGTTAGGTCACTTCGAAATTGCGCAATGCGCCTCGGGTTTTGACGCTTTGAAGTTGGCACCAGAATTCAAGCCAGATTTACTGTTGATTGACTCAATTATGCCAAATATGGATGGTTTAGAAACGCTTAGAAAACTTCGCAAACTTTCTGGAACTAAGCATACTCCTGTAATCTTCCTGACCGTAAGAGCGCAAGAAAACGAAATCCAGGAGCTTTTGGATGCTGGGGCAATCAAGGTAATTTTGAAACCTTTCGACCCAATACTTCTGTCTGAAGAAATAACGTTAGCGTGGAACGCTTCTCGGTGATGGTCTTCCAGTATATACTATGTGACAGCACGGAAATTGATACGAATATCAACAAAGAAAAGAACAACTGAACCTAACACCTCTTTTGGATGTGAAAGTGGAATCGGAAAACAACGATGAAAATCTTAGCCGTTGACGACGATGAAATTATGCTTGAGCTTCTGTCGACGGCCACCCTTGCTGCCGGTTATGACGACGTAACTACCGCATCGAGTGGAGTTGAGGCACTTCAAATATTAAAAAAGTCTACTGATACATTCGATTGTTTTTTGCTTGATGTTAAAATGCCGGGAATGGATGGCATTGAGCTTTGTGACGAAATTAGAAAGCATCAAAATTACGACAAGACGCCTATAATAATGATAACCGGGGCTACTGAGACAGAAAGTGCGGAACGTGCGTTCGAAGCAGGAGCCACAGATTATGTGGCAAAACCATTCGATATTTTTGAGTTGGGTCACCGTATTAAAATTGCTGAAACCCATATTGGGGACATGCAGCGTGCCCAACAGAGCGTCGAAAGAGTTGAGACTCGTTTTCGGGACTTAAAAAATATCACATCGGACTGGTTTTGGGAGCAAGACGAAAACTGTAGGTTTGTAGATGATGGGATCGCTTGGGAAACACCATTTCTTAACGGTATCAGCAAACAATTTGTAGGGCAAACTCGATGGGAGGCTGCGGGAGTCGATCCTGATGAAGATGAGTACTGGAAGCTCCATGTAGAAGATCTTGCAGCACGTAGGAGCTTTCGAGACTTTCAATACTGCTTAGTTGACTTAAATGGAGAAGAGCATTTTGTAAGTGTTAGCGGAAAGCCAGTAATCGCTGAAAGCGGAAAGTTTGAAGGTTACAGAGGCACCGTTAGTGAAATTACTGAATTAGTATATGCACAAAACGCCAATGACCGGTTTTTACATGCACTTGATTATTTATCTGAAGGTCTCATTTTGTGGGATAATCATGAGAAATATGTGTTTGGTAACAACGCTCTACGGAATATACTAGGACCAGTCGCAGACGTTTTACGTGCCGGATTGAGTTTTGAAGATTGGATGCATGAACATGTTAAGCATGCCCCTTCCAAAGACATTGAGAGCGATGAAAATAGCTGGGGTAGTTGGGTAAGTGAAAACACTGATCGATTTAGAAACCCCATTGGCGAGCATGAAGTATTTTACGCGGGTAGGTGGCAAGTCCATCGCTTTGAAAAATTGCCTGACGGGTACACAATGCAAAGCATCAGAGATATCCACAACACAAAGCTGAACGAAGATGCGCTCCAACAATCGCAACGTTTGCAAGCTGTGGGGCAATTAACTGGTGGAATTGCGCACGATTTCAACAATCTTTTAAGTATTATGCTCGGCAATGTTGAATTGATAGAGGACTTAACGGACGGCGATGACATTACCCACCAGTGTATAGATGCATTGTACGTCACGATAAATCGTGCGACGTCGCTAATTAGCCGAATTATGGCCTTTTCGCGTCAACAAAACTTATCGCCAGTGGCAACTTCGATTGAAAATATGATTCAAGAATTGACGACAATTTTCCAGCGCATGCTAGGAGCCACCATTACATTACATACAAACTTTGAGCCAAATATTGGATTCGCGCTGGTTGATGTACCCCAATTTGAAAATGCCTTGTTGAATCTAGTTGTTAATGCGCAACATGCGATGCACGCGGGCGGATCTTTGACCATAGATGTATCTAGTTACACACAAACGTCTGCGAATTCTGATCAAGGTGAAGTACTTGATCCTGGTGATTACATAAGCGTCTCAGTAACCGATACGGGTGTTGGCATGCCCCTTGAGGTAGTGAACAGAGTATTTGAGCCTTTCTTTACTACCAAAGGTGTGGGCGAAGGTAACGGTCTTGGATTGAGTATGGTGTTTGGATTTATACGACAATCAAATGGGCACATCACAATAAATAGTGAAGTTGGGCAGGGTACAGTGGTCAACATGTATTTGCCAAAATCGACAAGTATTCCAGTGGCCGTTTCACAGCCGGATACCACGCCTGTTCCCAAACAAATGGCGAAACTAATTCTTTTGGTTGAGGATGATGAAGCCGTCGGAAAAATTGCAGCGGATGTATTAACAAAAAACGGTTATGAAGTGAGGATTGCAGTTGATGGTATCGAGGCAGTAAAACTATTGAACAGTGAACTTCATTTCGATTTACTTTTTACGGATATTGTATTGCCTAACGGAATGAGTGGACTGGAAGTTTCGGACAAGGCAGTCATAATTCAGCCTCATATAAAATTATTGTTTACTTCTGGTTACGCAAGGGAAGAGTTCGCCAAAAGCATTCACTCAAAATCGGATACACATCTGCTGGGTAAACCTTACAGACGAGCGGAATTGCTGAAAGTTGTAAAAAATATTCTTGATAGTAATTAAATCGTCATCATTATTTAAAACATTGGTAATTGTTAGTGGCCCCATGAATTTGGCATCAAACGATATTTGCGTGAATAGGTGCGAAGAATAGGGGGGCACTGAAATTGCGTATTTGTGTAATCCCCCACATTCTATCGTGAGCCTATAGAAAGTGCCGGTATATCTACGAGGCGACCCACACACTTTGAAAACATAGATGAGGTAATCGATTTATTCTCATTCATCACCATTCATTCCAAATAGTGGAAAATAATTTGTTGCAGCAGGTCTGTTCGGTAGTGAGGGGTATTACTGATTGATCGTGACGGCATTGTTCCCAAACCATCGCAATTTCAGCATACCCCACACTTCAGATTAGCATCAAACAACTAGTTGTTTTTCACGTAATCTCGTAAATTTATGGTTTCAACATTTGCTCTAAGCTCTGCCCTGTTCATCAAATCTCCTCCAACGTTGTATGTTTTTCTGCCAGCGTTAGTTGTACGAAAAACAGGAATTTCGGTTCCAACTTCGATTTCGTTAGAAAAACGATAACCCTCCGGTGCTTCATTCTGAAACTCTCTCGTTAAATCCTTAACAATTTTATTATTTCTCACACCAGAGTCCTGAAGTGTTTGTATCGTATCAGACAGACTCGGAGTTGATGGTGGCGGTTGAATAATTTCTTCTGACAAGCCACTTCCCGATGTTACCTCACCAATGCCGCTTACAATATTGCGTGATGCGTTTTCGAGTCCGCCCGACATCTGCAGCAGTACGGCCATACCGATCCCCACAATTGCGGCCGTCATAACGACCCAGTCAGTAGTAACGGCACCACATTCATTTTCGGCGAAGTTTCTTAATCTCATATTCGGCACCTCTTAATTTTAAACGACCAACAAACGACGGCGTCATTTGCAAAGCCCCACCCCGATTACTAAACAATTGGCTACACTCGGAGTGTGTGTCGAATATTTCTACTCGGTGCAAAAATATGTAAGATTGAAGAGTACCTAGATTTGTAGACACCTTCTTGTTTGGCATTGTTATAGGAAACTTGGTTGAAGCGGACAGGGTGACGAAGGATCATATCCGGATGACCAAACCTACCCCATTTGGTACTTCAAAACTTCGCCCGGGATCATTCGTCTTGCCGAGATTTTGGATGTTCGGTTTCCTCTTTTTCTTCTGAGTGTAAAAGATTTACTCCATGTGCGTGAAATCGTCGTTAACGGCGAAACAATTCGGTTCTGGTGGAATAGATTTGACCCTATATTCGCGAAAAAATCCGGTGGGAACGCGTCCAATACCGAGGGCCTACTCGAATTGGTAATGGCATCGGGACGAGGTATTTGTGAAGATCAATGGTGACTCTCACTACCTTTGGCGGGCAGTGGATCACGATGGAGAAGTGCTAGAATCCTATGTTACAAAGCGACGGAATCGCAATGCGGCATTGAACTCCTAGAAAACTAATGAAACAGTTCGGCTCTCCAAAAGTTATTGTGACGGATAGACTGCGCTCTTATGGTGTTGCTATGAAGGTTTTTGGCAATGCTGATAGACCAGAGGTAGGCCGTTGGACGAGCAACCATAAAATAACTATCGACCCAAACGGGGGCCAAACAAAAATAGAATCCACAACGGACATGGGCTGTGCCCCCGCGCTTCGGCCATGTCTCCCACGGTGCGCAGAAGAAGAAAAACAGCAACTCCTAATCCAAGAGCTACTAGCGTAAATAAGGTTTCAAGCATCGTCTTTACCTGCCTCCGTTACTCAGAGTCGCAGCGATCGATGGTCACGTTGCCCGGTTTTACAATTAACGTATAGCTACGTTGCAATTACACATCGTTTCTCGGGTCATTTAGGTTTCACGCCAGATCGGATTTGACCAGGCCCGTTTGCCAGCGCGATCGATGACGGTCACGCGCATCCATGGCGAGTCGGTTAGTCGTTCGAATGAAAGCCTTCCGGTGGTCATCGATTGCCCATGCAGGGTGGCCATTGATGTTCCCTGACCCTGAACTATTATCGTCGCAGCGGAGGAGCAATCAACCTCGACACCCTCATCGCTAATTCGGATATCGTTGATTTGAGGTCCGGTGCTAGAATAATACTCGCCCGCTTTAAGAGCCGCCAAAAGCGCTTCAGGCGAGTTTTGCGTTGCTTTTACCATGACCCAACCACCAAAGAAATCTGGCGTGTTGAAGTGTGCATCGTCTGTGGCAATCATGTTCAACTTACGGCCGCGGTTCAGCAGATGTTCCAGCGTCATGAAACCTTCGCCGCGATCATTGTCAACGACGCACCCGTGGTTGTAAATCTCAACCGCATGGGCCGCAGTAATGGTGTGGGCGTCGGCTTCGCTCATTCCGGACCAATGCGGGTGGGCGATGGCCACAAACGCACCGGCATCGCGCGCACGCTGGGCAATGCTGGCGGCGGATTCCGAACCTTTCACAGGGCGAAAATGCGGTGCATCCGGCGCGGCGAAATCACGCGGAAGGCCGACGGCCACAATATGCCACAAATGACCGTTATCCATCGAACCCGTGTGCAGTTCGGCACCCGGAATGGTCGTAAAACGATCATTGTGAAAAGCCGTTGTATCGGTGATCGGATAATCGAACAGCCCGACAAAATGATCGGTCAGCGAGATGAAATCATAGCCTTCGGCCTGATAACGGCGACAGACTTCTTGGGGACTTAATATCCCGTCCGACCCGGTTGAGTGCGTGTGCAGGTTTCCGCGATGGAATTTACCGGCGGAGGTAAAGAAACTGGTGGGCATGATCATGCACCTTTGAATTATTGGAGGAGGTTGCAGCTACAAGATTTGGCTAAGGAACTTTTGCGTGCGTTCATGTTCGGGATTGCCGAAAAATGCATCAGGATTGTTACGCTCCACAATGTCACCTTCATCCATGAAAACCACCTCATCGGCGATGGTCTTGGCAAAACCCATTTCATGCGTCACCACAATCATCGTCATGCCGGTATCGGCCAGATCAACCATCACATCCAGCACCTCTTTGATCATCTCGGGGTCAAGGGCCGATGTTGGCTCATCAAACAGCATGATCTTTGGGCTCATACAAAGCGAACGCGCGATGGCGACGCGCTGTTGCTGCCCGCCGGACAACTGGCCGGGGTATTTATCGGCCTGCTCGGGGATTTTGACACGCTCCAGATACTTCATTGCGGTTTCAATCGCGTCGGCTTTGTTCATTTTGCGCACCCAGACAGGGCCGAGAGTCAGATTTTCCAGAATGGTCAGGTGCGGGAACAGGTTGAAGTTTTGGAACACCATGCCAACCTCGGTGCGGATGTGATCCAGGTTTTTCAGGTTTTTACCCAGCTTGAAACCATCGACGATGATATCGCCTTCCTGATGTTCCTCCAGCGCATTGATACAGCGGATCAGGGTTGATTTACCCGAACCGGAAGGGCCACAGATCACGATCCGCTCGCCTTTATGGACCGTCAGATTGATGTCTTTGAGAACATGGAATGCGCCGTACCATTTGTTCATCTGATTGATTTCGATCATCACCTCGCTTGAAATAGCCGAAGCCAACTGACCCTTTGTTTGTGCGTCACTCATGGTTTTTTCCTCAATGTTTGTGGCCAGCCGATAGTTTTACTTCGAGATGCCGACTGTATTTGGACATTGAGAAGCAGATGATAAAAAACAGGATTGCGCCGAAGACCAGCGGTTCTTTGTGCAAGCCAAGCCAAGGCACGTCTTTGCTGATCGAGCGCAGCATTCCCAGAATGTCGAACAACCCGATGATCGACACCAATGTGGTATCTTTCAGCAAGCCGATGAAGCTGCCAACGATATTGGGGATCATGTGTTTAAGCGCTTGCGGCATGATAATCAGCCCCATCGTGCCCCAATAGCCAAGACCGATGGTGTGCGCCCCTTCAAACTGCCCCTTGGGAATGGCTTGCAAGCCTGCGCGCACGGTTTCGGCCATATAGCAGGCGTTGAACAGGATCACGGCAATGATCACCTGCACCAGTTTATTCAGAACAAACCCCTCGGGCATGAACAGCGGGAACATGGTTGTGGCCATGAACAGCACGGTAATCAGGGGGACAGAGCGGAAAACCTCGATAAAGCCGGTGGAAAGCACCCGGACAATCGGCAGTTTGCTGCGCCGCCCCAGTGCCAGAATTATGCCACCGGGCAGGGCTGATGCGATGCCGATGCCGGAAATGACCAAGGTCAGGAACAGCCCGCCCCATTTTGTCCAGCTTACGCCCTCCACCGTCCAGTTCACCTGCCAGACAAAAGCAGCGGCAAAGGCAATGGCCAGAAGCAATAGCAAGATATTACGCTGGGTTTTATCCGGTGCTTTGCCTTGCTCCAGCATCTGAATTATAAATGCGTTCAGGCCCATATTTTTGGTCAAACCGGTGATCATGTTGGCCATATTGATGGCAAAGGCAACGATAGCACCCGTAACCATGACTTGCATGAAAAAGCCCTTGTCGCCGCCGGAGAAGAGGTAACCCGCAAGGAATGGGTAGAAAACTACCACAGTCACGCCGACAAGAACTTTACCTTTTACACGGCCCATCCAGAGCGGTGCCATCCACAGTGCCAACAAAAGCCCGCCAAAATTAATGCGCCAGATTTCTTCGCGCGGGTAGCGGCCATAGAATATGTTGTCGAGCCAGTCGATCACGCCGGCCCAGCAAGCGCCAGTCAGGCTGTAATCATAACACTCGCGCCGGTTTTCTGCGGCAAATGTCGCGTCCCTCAGACCCCAACCATAGACGCCGCTGGCGGTCAGGTAGATGATATAGAGGGTGAACAAGGTCAGCAGCGTATTGAACGCGGAACTGAACAGGTTTTTGTGCAGCCAGCCCATAACCGAGGTTTCCGACACAGGCGCCGAGCGGTCAGGGGTTTTTTCTGCTTTGATAATGGCCATCGTCTAGCGCTCCACCAGTTGCACACGTTTGTTATAGATGTTCAGGAAGAACGAGATTGTCAGGCTGATAAACATATAGAACGCCATGGTCATTCCGACCATTTCCACCGCATATCCGGCCTGATTAAGCGCGGTTTGCATAAATAGGGAAACGACGTCGGAATAACCGATTGCGATCGCCAGAGACGAGTTCTTGACCGTGTTCATCCAGTTGCTGATCAAGGGCGGCACGATTGCGGGCATCGCCTGCGGAATGACCACCATTGACATCACCCGCCCCGGTTTAAGGCCAATCGACAGCGCGGCCTCGCTTTGGCCTTTGTTGACCGAAAGAATACCGGCGCGCACGGATTCGGCAATATGTGCGGCGTGGTAGATGCTGAGCGACACAAGCAGCGCCAGAAATGCCGGTGGCACGCTGGTGCCACCAACATAGTTAAAGCCTTTTAGCACAGGAACATCCCATTCCAGTGGCATTCCCGTGGCAAGAAACACAATAACCGGCAGCACAATAATAACCGCAAGTGACGGCAGCAACGTATTGGTTTGCTTGCCGGATGTGTCTTGCAGTTTGTGGGCGCGGCGCCGGTACAAAAACGCCCCGACAACAGCGATGGCCAGTGTGGCAAGGGTCATCCAGAACAGATCACCAGGTAACGGCGTTGACATATAAAGGCCACGGTTGTTGAGGATCACCCGCTCGGCCCCGAATGAAAGGTCCAGTGATTGCTTGACCTTGGGCAGCAGGCTGAACACGCCAATATACCAAAATACGATCTGGATCAGCAGCGGCACATTGCGGAAAATCTCGACATAGGCCAGCGCCACCTTGGCCACCAGCCAGTTCGAGGAAAGCCGCAGCACACCGATGAAAAAGCCAAGTACAGTGCTGACGATAATAGCCAGAAAGGAAATCAGCAGCGTGTTGAGCGCGCCGATCAAAAAGATATCGCCATAGGTGCCGACACCGGGCGTATAGTCGATCAGTTTGAAATCCGTATCAAACCCGGCCGAGCTGTTGATAAAGCCGAACCCGGTATTCATGCCGCGCACTTCAAGATTATGGGCAGTATTGCTGATCAGATACCAAGCCAGCCAGCCGACAATCCCGGCGGTCAGAAGCTGGTAAAATGCGGAACGAACCCGTTGATCCTGAAAAAAGTTGAACTCTTCTTTCGGTCGAACACGTGCCTTGGGCTTGTCGATGGGTTTATCCGTCACTTGATCGCTCCGCTGTTGATGTCTTTGCCGAATTAAGTCTCCGGCTTAAAACGGTGGCGCCGAACCAGCGGTCCGGCGCCACAGATTGTGTTAGCGCATTGGTGGCGAATACATCAGGCCGCCATTGGTCCACAGTGCGTTCAGTGAACCTTCACGCGGAATGCCGATCCCCAACTCGCCGTCACCCATGTAGGTTTCGTAAATCTCGCCGTAGTTACCCACAGCTTTGACCACGTTATAAGCCCAGTCCGGCTCCAGCCCGAGGCCCTCATGCAGGTTGCCTTCGGCCCCCAGCATCCGCAGCACGTTCGGATTTTTTGAATTGGCGCGCATGTCGTCCACATTGGCCTGGGTTACGCCCAGCTCTTCTGCGGTGATCAGGGCGAACACGGTCCAGCGCACGATGTCAGACCACTGATTGTCACCGTGGCGAACTGCCGGGGCCAGTGGTTCTTTTGACAGGGTTTCAGGCAGGATCATGTGATCGCCCGGAACCGGAAAGGACGAGATGTTGCCAGCCATCGACGACTTGTCGCCGGTTACCGCATCACAACCGCCGTTCAGGTAAGTGTCATCGCGCACATTGTAATCTTCGAATGTAACAGCTTGGATACCCAGATCATTCTGGCGGCTGAAATCTGTCAGGTTTAGCTCGGTTGTGGTGCCGGTGGTCACACAAACCTTGGCACCGGCCAATTCCATCGCGCTGGTGATGCCGCTGTCTTTGCGAACCGTAAAGCCCTGCCCGTCATAAAAGTTGGGCGTCAGGAAATCGAGGCCGAGCTGGCTGTCACGGGTTAGCGTCCATGTCGCTGTGCGGGACAGCATATCGGATTCGCCATTTGCCAGAGCAGTGAACCGTGCCTGCGAGCTGACCGACTGGATTTCCAGCGCGGTTTTGTCGCCAAATACGGCAGCAGCAACAGCCTGACAAACCGATACGTCAAGACCGTACCAGTTGCCCTCTGAATCCAGATTGTAATAGCCGGGTGATGGCTGGCCAACCTGACAGCGCAGATGGCCACGCTCTTTGACAATTTCCAAGGTGCTTTCAGCAGAAGCAACCGTCGCGCTTGTTGCGGCCACTACGGCCAGCGCCACAATTGGCGCAAGACTTGTTTTAAGTTTCATTAGATAACCTCCTGATTTTTTTTGTGCTGTAAGGTTAGGAAGTTGGTAAGCAGGGTGTCCAATACTTATATCAGCATTAGTCATGCACAAATTGCATGAGTGTGAATTGTCATTCAAAATACGTTCTGACCAATAGGACCGTGATTGCTGGGGCAGCCAGAAAATTTATCCGGCGTTCCGATGCTGTGGATTTCATTTATTGCCACTATTCACGCCGGGTTTTCGTCTGGATATTCCAGCACGCAAGCGCGTTTCCTGTTGCAGCAAAACATTCCAGAATTTCTCGACCCTCGGTTCGTTGTATTTCAGACATCTGTAAATCTTGATATCAACGCGAATATCATCAGCCGGTTCAGCCGCCCGAACAAGTCGCCCGTTTGTCAGGTCGTCCTTGACCAGGGTAAGCGGCATCCATGCCAGACCGAACCCTTCAATCGCCATTTCTTTTAATGTTGTTCCGGTCGATGAATCATAAACCGATTTGAAAGTAAGATCGCTATATCGGCCTTCCATATGGTTTTTGATAGGCCACGGGGAATGATCCGAAAGAGTGTGAAGGCAGGGGATAGGCGGTTCCGGCTTGTCAGGCAGCCACCAGCGCGGGGTGCCATCCTTGTTCGGGCTGGCCACGGGAACAAGCGATTCCGTGCCAAGTGTCAGCGAGGTAAATATTTCCGCATCACTTGGCAGTCCGGTATTTGTATCCAGATAGGAGATAAAAAAATCGACAGAGTTATCCTCTAGTGCGGAAAAATAATTGGCGATCGTCCCATATTCGGTTTTAACGACAAACTGATTGGCATCAATAAACGGCTGAAGGCTTTTTAACCATGCAGGCATGAAAATTTGCGAAAGCGTTCCAAGTGTTGAAAAACGCATTCTCGCAGTTTCTTCCAGGACATGCGTTTGAACCTCGGCTTTTGCTGCTTCGGCAAGATCGACAATCTTTTGCGCGACTGGTAAAAACAGCTTGCCCGCTTCGGTCAGATGCGAAGGCTGACAGCTTCGATCTATCAACGGGGCACCGACCCAGACTTCAAGCGCCTTTATACGACGGCTGAAAGCGGGCTGCGATACATTGCGTTGACCTGCTGCTATGCGAAAGTTGCCCTCTGCGCTCAGGACCAAGAAATCTATTAGCCATTTGATTTCCATTCAACATTCTCGCCTTATATTAACCGGTGAAAACCAGCATACAGCTTGTATGTTTAAGCGATTTTTGCCAACTCGTCCATCTATACGCAGGCCCTAACCAACTGGCCCGCCCATTGATGGCTTTACTGATC
>JAGLUD010000068.1 GCA_023134935.1 Paracoccaceae bacterium
TGTCTTCCTGATCTTGGTTTTGATCTTCTTGGTCCCCACCTTCCTCGGAATCTTCGTCGTCTTCCTGATCCTCGGAGGCTTCCTGATCTTCGTCGGGGTCCTCAGAGTCCGGGTCATCACCAAGCTGATCGCCATAGCCGAGGTCATCGATTACCTGACGTGCTAGACGGGAAAAGGCGGCTTGATCGTCAAGCACGTCGCCGATATCGCCAAGCGTATCCCCTGCCTGCCCTTCTAGAAATCCACGCCAAAGGTCCAGCACATTATCGGCGCCGCGCGGTAGCTCACGACCAGTCGCCATTTCGCGAACAAGGTATCCAGCCGCGACGGACAACGGCGCGGAGGCGGATTCCGTGATGTGGGCATAGCCAGCCTTAGCGGCCTCTTCGCCGATCTTGGCGTCGATATTCTTGGCTGTTCCGGGCATTGCACGTGCGCCGAGCGCCTCGCAACGGGCGGTTTCCATGGTTTCATAGAGGGCTTGCGCCACTTCGCCCGCAGGGCGGTATTTGTTGTGGGTTGCCTCGTTATGGAAGCGGATTTGCATGGCGTAAGCGTCGGCGGTGCCACGGGCCAGCAGAACCTCTTGCGTGGTCATGCGGCGGGTGACTTGCGGCAGGCGTGCGGTATCGCCAACCAGACTTGAGGGGTCGACGGAGAATGTTACGCTTAGGTCAGGCTCGTTAGCGAGGGCCTTGGTCGCTTCTGCCAGAGCTTTTTTGAATGGCTCGGCTGGATTATCGTTTGGTTTAGTCACCTTGATTGCCCCACTGGTGGATTTAAGACCATCTTCTTAAGTGCCCGTCCATTGCTAGCCTTGCAAAGGTGGATACGCCCAAAACTGTCGTTGAACCCAAACCTTTTCAATTTCTCTTCTTCAAACCAACTCTGAATCTGCGGAAAGTAAACTGATATCGATTCCCCCACCTTTAGAGTTTTCGGCAATTCACCGCTAAAGATTCCGTTAGTTTCTAAATCAACAGGATAGTCATTGTAGGGATTGAATGTTCCTAGTTTGGATTTTTTACCTGTCCAAAAGCAGGACTTCGAACCTAAAGCCATTTGAAGGGTGACATCACCAGGACCATGGTTCGTCGCTGAGATACTAACACTCGGTGCAACTAAACGTCTATCAGACGACATTTCAGGTAATACCCCATCGACGTGCGCAGATATTATTACTTTTTCAATCGGATCGAAATAAGAAAGGGACGCCCAAACGTTCACCTTTGCTTTTGGGAAAATGAATGTTGACCATACATTCCATATGAAGCTACCTGCTGAAACAGCAAGAGCGCACAAACTGATAACGATGGCCCAGTCAGCCGTAGTCATTGCATTACCCAAAGTAGTTATTGCTTCACTTGAAGCGCCCATAAGTTCACCCCAAACTCAAGCTAACCGCACTCTCCGGCAGTTCCTCGTCAAAGCAGCGTTGGTAGATTTCGGCTACGATCTGGCGTTCCATTTCATCGCATTTATTCAGGAATGTCAGGCGGAAGGCGAAGCCTACGTCGCGGAAAATCTCGGCGTTTTGCGCCCACATGATTACAGTACGCGGGGACATCACGGTGGATAGATCGCCGTTCATGAATGCGGTACGGGTCAGGTCGGCGACGGTAACCATCTGGGCGACTGTCTGGCGACCCTCAACGGAGTTGTAATGCGGTGCCTTGCCCAGAACGATTGCCGTTTCAGCATCGTGGGACAGGTAGTTCAGGGTGGCGACGATCGACCAGCGGTCCATCTGCGCTTGGTTGATTTGTTGCACACCGTGGTAGAGGCCGGTTGTGTCACCAAGGCCGACTGTGTTGGCTGTGGCGAACAGGCGGAAGGATGGGTGCGGGGTGATGATCTCGTTCTGGTCAAGAAGGGTTAGTTTACCGCCCTCTTCCAACACGCGCTGGATTACGAACATAACGTCGGGGCGGCCTGCGTCATATTCGTCGAATACGATGGCAACAGGGTTGCGTAGCGCCCATGGCAGGATGCCTTCCTGAAACTCGGTGATCTGTTTACCGTCTTTCAACTTGATCGCATCCTTACCGATAAGATCGATCCGGCTGATGTGGCTGTCGAGGTTCACACGAACCGTTGGCCAGTTAAGGCGCGCGGCGACTTGTTCGATGTGGGTGGATTTACCCGTACCGTGGTAGCCTTGGATCATCACGCGACGATTGAACTGGAAGCCAGCAAGAATAGCGAGCGTGGTGTCGGGGTCAAATTTATACGTTGGGTCGATATCGGGGACGCGATCTGTGCGTTCCTCGAATCCTTTGATGGTCATATCTGAATCGAACCCGAACAGGTCGCGGA
>JAGLUD010000069.1 GCA_023134935.1 Paracoccaceae bacterium
GACATTTCTTGCAATACGGCATGTCCGCAGAAGGGGACGTGGACTTCGGAATAGCCGCCCTCGTGTGCCATGACCAGTTTGCCGCTGCATAGCTCGTCAGCTGATTTCATTAACTGACGGGTCATAAGACGGTAGGTTTCGGCGCTGCAGAGCATGCGTGACAGGGGGTCCACCCCAGATGCATCGAAACCGCACGCGACGATGATGACGTCTGGTTGGTACGCTTCAAGTGCAGGGGTTACGATGCGATCCATCGCATAGATATAAGCCGCGTGCCCTGCGCCTGGCGGCAAGGGCACGTTCATGTTGTGGCCAAGGCCAGCGCCTTTGCCGCGATCCGCCAAATGGCCCGTGTCGGGTGGATAGTTGCGTTCTTGGTGCAGGCTGATGGTTAGCACATCGTCGCGGCCGTAAAATATCGCCTCGGTTCCGTTGCCGTGGTGGACGTCCCAATCGACGACAGCGACGCGCGGGGCTAGGTTTTCGGCTTTGGCGGCCTCGATTGCGATTGCGATGTTGGCGAGCAGGCAAAACCCGTTCGACCAGTCGGGCAGGCAGTGGTGACCCGGTGGGCGGGACAAGGCGTAGGCGTTGTCGTGTTGGCCTTTAAGGACTGACAACAACGCGCTTTTGACGAGGCCGGTCGAGAGGGCTGCGATTTCGTATCCGCCTGCACCAAACGGAGTGCGCAGGCCCATTTCGCCGCCCCCACCATCGCTGAGCGTTTTGAATTCTTCAAGGTAGCTGGCGGGGTGGATGCGGTTCAGGTCCTCATAGCTGGCAGGTTCAGCCGAGCGGCAATCCATTTCGCCAGCCAGCCCCGTTACGTCCAGCAGGTTTTTCAAACGCCCCTTGGTTTCAGGGTTTTCCGGTAATCCACCAGCCGCCAACGGTTGCACCAAACCGCCAACTGGGGCGGTCAGGGCATAGTTGCCACCGGAGTGCCAGAAGCACTTTTCATCCCAGAAAAATCCGGTATTTTGCATCTATCGCGTCCCGACTTCCATTAGGCCCTGGTTTTTAACCTCGGCCAGTGTCAGGTCGAGGCATTTCCATGCTTTTTCGGCCAGCTCGTCGATCTCGGGTTTCGAGATTACCAGCGGCGGCGAGATAATCATTTTGTCGCCTACGTGGCGCATAATCAGGCCGTTTGCGAAGCAGAATTCGCGACATATAAGGCCGATGGTGCCCTCATCCGCAGCGAATGGTGCGCGGGCGGAACTGTCTGGTGATAGTTCCAATGCGCCCATCATGCCGACGTTACGGGCCTCGCCCACCAGCGGATGGTCGGCTAGCGCGGACCATTTTTCCGTTAGGTAAGGGGCGGTTTCATCACGCACCGTGTCGACGATCTTTTCTTCTTCCAGAATGCGAAGGTTTTCTAGTGCTACTGCGGATGCGACTGGGTGGCCGGAGTAGGTGTACCCGTGGGCGAATTCGCCGCCGTTTGCATCCAAATCTTTGGCCATGCGTTCGGATATCACGCTGCCACCGATGGGCTGGTAGCCGGATGATAGGCCCTTGGCGATGGTCATGATGTCTGGGCGGATGTTGAAGGTTTCAGATCCGAACCAGTTGCCTGTACGGCCAAACGCGCAGATCACTTCGTCCGCGATAAGCAGAATTTCATTTTCGTCGCAAATGCGTTGGATTTCTGGCCAATAGGTCGAGGGCGGGATGATAACGCCGCCAGCGCCTTGCACAGGTTCGGCGATGAAGGCGGCGACGTTTTCGATGCCTAGGCGCTCGATCTCGGCTTCTAGCGCACGCGCGGTTTGCAAGCCGAATTCTTCGGGGGACAGATCGCCACCCTCTGCGTACCAATAGGGTTGATCTATGTGTGTGATGTCTGGGATCGGCATTCCACCTTGGGCGTGCATTCCTGTCATACCACCAAGACTGCCCGATCCGACGGAGGACCCGTGATAAGCGTTCTTGCGCGAGA
>JAGLUD010000007.1 GCA_023134935.1 Paracoccaceae bacterium
AACATATCGGCGATGCTTTCAATCGCAGTTTTGGACAACCAGCCTTCCTGTTCCTGCGCACGCCACAACAGTGGAATAACACCCGAGGCCTGACGACCTTCTGGAAACTTGGTTAACTGGGCTTCAGCCCATGTCTGATTAGCAGCAGTGAATGCAAAGCTATCAGGTTGTTCGGTGTGAAGGCGACGTAGCATCAAGCGGCTCCGGAATTGAAATAAACGATAAGTGCCCCGATAACGACAAAAGCCGAAAGAACCGCGGGCAAAACGTGTTTCTTGTAAGGCTGTCCTGCGCGCGCATAAATCCATGCATCATGCGCAGGGGTAAAACCGGTGACCGCGAAAACAAACGCGATAACTTCGGGCTTTCCGTAAATCAACGAGCCTATCATAATGGCGGCCATCGAGAAGTATCGGTTAACCATCACGCTCGTAAGGTTTTCGACCCTATGCGTTGCAAAAGCCAACCCACGCTCGGGTGCGAGCTGAAACAAAATACCGAGGCAAAGAACTATTACACTTAGTATTCCGCCAAGGCCTATGATGATCAACGGCATCTCTGTCATCGATCAATCTCCCCGAAAACGATGTCAATTGTACCGATAATGGCAGCAACGTCGGCCAACTGGTGGCCTGTCGCAAGGTGATCCACAGCTTGCAAATGCAAATAGCCGGGTGCGCGAATTTTGGCTTTGTACGGCTTGTTTGATCCATCCGCGATCAGATACACGCCGAACTCCCCTTTAGGTGCCTCGACCGCTGCGTAAACTTCGCCCGCCGGAACGTGGAAACCTTCAGTGTAAAGCTTGAAGTGGTGGATCAACGCTTCCATCGAGGTTTTCATATCAGCACGCTTTGGTGGTGTCAGCTTTCCACGTGCCAGAACATCGTCGCCCCCGCATTCCCCAAGCTTAACAATCGCTTGCTGCATGATCTTGATGCTTTCACGCATCTCCTCAAGGCGCATTAGATAGCGGTCGTAACAGTCACCGTTTTTACCAATCGGGATTTTGAAGTCAAACTCGTCGTAGCATTCATAAGGTTGCGAGCGGCGTAAATCCCAGGCCAAACCAGCTGAACGAGCCATGACGCCATTAAGACCCCAATCGAATACATCCTGTTTAGTAACAACAGCGATATCAACGTTACGCTGCTTGAAAATCCGGTTTTCAGTCAGCAGACCCTCAAAGTCCTTCAAGAAAGGCTCGAACTGTTCCGTCCACGTTTGAATGTCAGCGATCAGTTTTTCAGGCAAATCTTGGTGTACACCACCAGGGCGGAAGTAATTCGCGTGAAGACGAGCACCACATGCCCGTTCATAGAAAATCATCAGGCTTTCGCGCTGGTCAAAACCCCAAAGGTTTGGC
Source organism: Paracoccaceae bacterium (assembly GCA_023134935.1). Classification (GTDB taxonomy): domain Bacteria; phylum Pseudomonadota; class Alphaproteobacteria; order Rhodobacterales; family Rhodobacteraceae; genus NORP23. The sequence continues at coordinate 1,367 of JAGLUD010000007.1, forward strand.
GTCAACGCCCCAACGTCTAGCGCTTGCGAGCCGACGTTCATAAGATGGTTCGCGATGCGGCCAATCTCGGAATACAAAATTCGGATTAGGCTGGCACGGCGAGGAACTTCCACACCTGTCAGCTTTTCAATCGCCAAACACCAAGCGTGTTCCTGATTCATCGGGGCTACGTAATCCAACCGATCGAAATACGGCAGGTTCTGCAAATACGTCCGGCTTTCCATCAGCTTTTCTGTGCCACGATGCAGCAGGCCGATATGCGGGTCCGCACGCTCAACAATTTCGCCGTCCAGCTCTAGCACCATACGCAACACACCGTGCGCCGCAGGGTGCTGTGGACCGAAATTAATCGAGAAATTGCGGACTTTTTCGTCCATGCTGATTTCGTTGCCGTTTGATCCGTCCATGTCTTAGGCGTCCTTCTTCTCGTCACCCGGCAGGATGTATTCGGCACCCTCCCATGGAGACATGAAATCGAATTGGCGGTATTCCTGTGTTAGTTTCACAGGTTCGTAAATGCAGCGTTTTTCGACTTCATCGTAGCGCATTTCAACGTACCCGGTCGTCGGGAAATCTTTGCGCAGTGGATGCCCCTCAAACCCGTAATCCGTCAGAAGACGACGTAGGTCTGGGTGGTTGGCGAACAGAATTCCGTACATGTCGAAAGCTTCACGTTCAAACCAGTTGGCGCAGGCGTGGATCGAAGTAATCGATTCCACTTGCTCGTCTTCTTCGACCATTACCTTCACACGAATACGCTGGTTAACAACCATCGATAGGAAATGGTAAACAACCTCGAAACGTTTTTCGCGGCCCGGATAGTCAACGGCTGTAATGTCCACAAGCGTGGTAAACTGACAGGCCGAGTTGCCTTTCAGGAACTCCACGAAGTCCAGCAAACCGGCGTTGGTTACAACAACCGTCAGCTCGTCAAAGCCAATTGAAGCGGACACAAGCGCGTCCGACTGTTTGGCCTCAAGTACGGCGATTAGATCGTTAAGTGCTTCGCTCATATCAGCCCCCTACCGTGCAATCGTGCCAGTGCGACGGATTTTCCGTTGCAACTGTAATAGGCCATACATCAACGCCTCGGCTGTCGGTGGGCAACCTGGCACATAAACGTCAACCGGAACGATGCGATCACAACCACGCACAACGGAATAGGAGTAATGGTAATACCCGCCACCGTTTGCACAAGACCCCATCGAAAGCACATAACGTGGTTCCGGCATCTGGTCGTAAACTTTACGCAAAGCTGGCGCCATTTTGTTGGTCAGCGTACCCGCCACAATCATCAAGTCGGATTGCCGAGGGGACGCACGCGGCGCTGTCCCGAAGCGTTCTAGATCGTAACGAGGCATAGACGTGTGGATCATCTCCACCGCGACACACGCCAGACCAAATGTCATCCAGTGCAACGACCCAGTGCGGGCCCAGCTGATGATGTCTTCGGTAGTCGTCAGAAGAAAGCCCTTGTCGGCCAACTGGTCATTTAGCGCTTTAGTGGCAAAATCCTTATCGCCACCAGCAGCATTCATTGAGGTTAATCCCATTCCAAGGCACCCTTCTTCCACTCATAAGCAAATCCGATGGTCAG
>JAGLUD010000070.1 GCA_023134935.1 Paracoccaceae bacterium
ATGAGCGACAATATTGAATTGCAAGATCGTGTGTATAACGACCGACTGATCTGGCAGTTGGTAAAGGTTGAAGCATTGTGAAGGTAATCGGCCTACCACGTTTGGTGGTTTTGGCCGTTTTTCTTGCGGCCAGCGGTCTTGCGATCGTTGGATATAACGCTTTTCGTAAAGACGTGGCCGCAATGCAGGCGGCCAGTCTTGAGGATATAACGTGGGCATCTTATCAGTTGGAACAGGAGCTGAGCCGATTCCGCGAGGCTCTTATCCAGTTTCAGATCGAAGGGTCCGACGTCGATGCAGCAGCTGTTAACGATCGCTTTGATATTCTTTGGAGCCGGATTGCGATCTTCAATCAGGGTGGTATCGGCGAGCGGTTAAGAGAGTATGACCGCGAAACAGAGATTATCTCTAGACTGTTTTCCGATATGAAAGTCGTCGACCGCCGCGTCGTTGAATTGGTGGAAGGCAACAAAGCCGAAGCGGCAGAGTTGTTGCAGGTCTTCCGGATTTACGCTGACGAGCTGCGCATATTCAGCCGTGAAGTCACATTGGGCGAGGAGGTGCGGGGGCGCGATATTCGCGAACAGCTGCAATCCGGTGTGAACCGAACGTTGCTGCTAAGCGGTTTGGCGATAATAATCGCGCTAGGTTCGCTCGCATATATAAATCGGGAAAGCATGCGCTTCAAACGGCTTGCGGAATCCAATTTGAAACTTGCTGATGCTGCTGACAAGGCTAGCCGTGCCAAATCGAAATTCTTGACAATGATGAGCCACGAGTTGCGTACACCTATGAACGGTGTGCTTGGATTGCTGGCTTTGTCAAAGCAAAGTGCCGTGCAGAACAGTCAGGTTCGCCTGATCGAACAAGCGGAAAAATCCGGCCAACAAATGGTAGACTTGCTGGCCGATATTCTGGACTTTAGCGCTTTGCATTCCGACGAATTGAACCTTGAATCAAAGCCTTTCGAAGTTGAACATTTGGCACTGGCCGTGCGTGAACAGTTTGCACCGCTTGCGAAGCGCGAAGGCGTGTCGTTTTCGGTTACTGTTGCGCAACAGTGTCCACGGCATTTGCAGGGCGACTTTCGCAGACTTCGTCAGACGTTTAGCCATTTGGCGCAGTATATTGTTGAAACCGCCGGAGTGCGCGACGCAGCGATGGAGTTTTCTTACGAAGGTAGTGCGCTAACAGCGAAGCTGTCCTTCGATTATTCGTCTGACGGCGGAGAGTGGACGCCCGATCTGATACTTGGCGCAGAGGACAGGGGCAGGGAATCGTTTACGACAGACGCTCTCGGGCCTGCAATTGCCCGAGGGCTTATCGAAGTGATGCACGGAAGTTTGCGTGTGGATAGTTCGGTTGACGAAGGCATTGCCGTGATTGTCTCCATCCCGATTGAGGAGTTTGTCGCGACAGCCTTGAACGTCGAAGTTCTATCGAGCACTGATGCGATGGCCTCGATTTGCCATGCAGCACTGGTCGGCGTGGATGTGAATTTTGTGCAGGAAGGCGATGAAAGCCCCGTGCATATCGTCTTGATCGAGGCGGGAAGCGCCGCCGAGAGTGAATTTTTATCACGTGCGCGCAAGGATTTCCCAGAGGCGTTGCTGATTGCATTGGGTGCGCCGTTAGACAAAAAAGTCTTTGATTTCACAGTGAATTTACCACTCAATTTCATTGAACTTCGCGATGTCGTTGGCAATCGTGTAGCCTGACACCCTGCAAAAGTAGGAATAGTCAGTGCCTGTATAATGAACCCTTAACAACCTTGAGTAGAATGCTGTATCATTTTTCAGAATGCGAATCGGGTGCGAGTGAACTATGAAGTCTGAACAGGTAAGCGAAGTAAATCGATTCGAGGCAGAATTGAACGATGGTATAGGAAATGAAGGGTTCGCCCTTCTGGCACATGATGTGCGCTCGTCGATGTTCGGACTGCTTGGTAGTCTTGAGCTGATCGACGACGAGGGGCTATCTGTTGAAACTCGGGATCGGCTGAAACGCGCACGCACGTCCGGTGCATTGCTGAACGACTTGCTGCAACTGGTTTTCGGTGCGGGGGAAGTGCAAAAGCCCTCGATCACGTTGAATGTTTCCGAAGAAATCGCGTTGTTGGTGCAGCGTTGGTATGATCAGGCCGAGAGCGCGGGCACGCATATAGATGTAAACATTTCCCCTAGTGTCGAAACGCTAGACGTTATTGATCGCACTGGGTTTCATCGGATTTTCAACAATCTGATTGGCAACTCGATCAAGTTTTCGCAAGGCGGCAACATTTCCATAAATGCGACAAGCCGCGGTACAAATGTTGTGATTTCGGTAACCGATATAGGCCCCGGATTTAGTGAATCCGCTCTGGCGATGTTGTTTCAATTCCGTGGCCGTCCCGAAGACTCATCGAAAGAGGGGTCGGGGTTGGGGTTATACATCTCAGAAATGCTTGTGACCGAGGTTGGCGGCACAATTTCGGTGAAAAACAACGATGGCGGTGGGGCGAGTGTAATGGTGACCTTCCCGTCGGCATCGGCAGCAATCAAACCTTCGTCACCGCATATTGAGGCACTGCCCGACCTAAGCCATCTGAACATCCTTCTGGCGGAGGACAATGTTACCAATCAGTTGGTGGTCACGCAGATGTTGAAAAGCATGGGCGCGAAGTTTCAGGTAGCGTCTGACGGCGTCGAAACAATCACGATGTTTGAGCAGGAAGATTTTGACGTGGTACTGCTGGATATCGAAATGCCCCGCAAATCCGGCCTTGAGGTATTGCGCGAAATTCGCGCCCGTAAGGACGCTAAATCGGGCGTCCCGATGATTGCGCTGACGGCGTATGTGATGCAGGACCACCGCGAAAAGATCAATGCGGCGGGCGCGGATGGACTTATCGCTAAACCGATTTCCGGGATCGCGCCACTAGGGCACCAGATTTTGGATTATGTCCATGGTGCGTCTGGTAGGCCTTCAGAAGAAGGCACGCGGATGGACCCTTCGGCCGATGATCTGGGGTATGTCGATCGCGCAATTTATGACGTTATAGCCAAGACGATTG
>JAGLUD010000071.1 GCA_023134935.1 Paracoccaceae bacterium
GCCACCGCTCGTGCATTCTCGATTTCCGCCGCCAGCTTCGTAACCGCACCGCCAGCTTCTTCTAAACGCCGCTGCGCCGCCTGATGACGTGCTGCAAGTCGCGCCGCATCCTCGGTCAGCTTGTCCAGTTCGGACTCTTGTTCCTGAAGGACCGTACCCGCTTCCCGCGCCGCATCCTTTGCGTCGTCCAGCTTCGCATCATGCCCATCATGCGCTTTCGTCAGCGCCTCTTTTTCCCAATTCAGGCGCTCGATAGTTTCGCCAGCGTCGTGGTTCAAACCCTTTTCGCGTTCCATATCACGACCAAGTTGGGCAATCCGTGCCTGCAAATCCTCAATCGCTTGCCGCGCTCGTTGTTCCTTTTCGTTCAGCGAATCCCGCTCAACCAACAAGCGTTGCAAAACCGCGCCTGCGATGGCTTCTTCTTCACGCAACGGTGGAACTTTGCTTTCAGCTTCGCCACGAGCTTTCGCCGACAAAGCGGCCTCGCCTTGAGCTGAAGCCGCACCCTTGGTGGCGGTCGTCAGCGCCTCCGAAGTCGTCTGCCGTTCAACATCCGCCTCGCGCCAGCGGCGGTAAAGTAACAGCCCCTCGGCTCGTCGTAATTCTTCTGCAATCTCGCGATAACGCGCAGCTTGCCGTGCTTGGCGAGCTAACGATTTTATCTGGCTGTCGAGCTGCTCAAGTACATCCTCGATCCGCGCCAGATTGGTTTCGGTAGCGTTCAGCTTCAGCTCTGCCTCATGACGACGCTGGTAAAGACCGGAGATCCCCGCAGCCTCCTCCAACACCCGACGACGAGCCTTGGGTTTAGCGTTGATCAGCTCTGCAATCTGCCCTTGCCGCACGAGCGAGGGCGAATGCGCACCAGTGGAGGCATCGGCGAACAGCATCTGAACATCCCGCGCCCGCGATTCCTTGCCGTTGGTTTTATAAGCCGATCCCGCGTCGCGTGTGATCCGCCGAACAACCTCCAGCTTGTCTTGATCGTTGAACGCAGCCGGTGCCAAGCGTTCGGTGTTATCAAGTGTCAGCGTCACTTCGGCAAAATTTCGCGCGGGACGCGAGGATGCTCCTGCGAAAATCACATCTTCCATCCCGCCGCCACGCATGGCTTTGGCACGGTTCTCGCCCATGACCCAGCGCAAGGCTTCCAGCAGGTTCGACTTGCCGCAACCGTTCGGCCCAACAACGCCCGTCAAACCCGGTGAAATCACCAGTTCTGTCGGGTCAACGAAGCTTTTGAAGCCTAATAATCTGAGTTTTGCAAATTGCACAAATTGCCTGCGAGTTATGATTCTGATCGATAGGACAGGATTCCGGCACAGCCCTCACGAGTCAACCGTAAACCCCCATATCTGCCCTGATAACTCAACTTATCCACAACATATCGTGTAATTTGACAAATACGCTTGCGATTACGCAAAGCTTGCATAAGTTTCGTCACAACAAAATGGGGAATACAAATGACAACATTACTCGGAATTTCCGGCTCACTGCGCAAGGGTTCGTTCAACACTGCATTGATACACGAGGCTGCCCGCTTATTCGCACCGGATCAGTTCACATTGGCCGATATCAGGTTCCCGCTGTACGATGGAGACCTAGAGGATTCCGATGGTATTCCAAATATTGTAACCACTCTGCACGAACAGATTAAGGCCGCTGATGCTGTGATAATTTCAACACCCGAGTATAATAGCAATATTTCCGGCGTGCTGAAGAACGCGCTCGATTGGCTTTCACGCAGCAAACCGCATCCATGGGCAGGCAAGCCTGTCGCGATCCTGTCCGCTGCCGCAGGCCGATCAGGCGGCGCAAGAACGCAGTTTTCGTTGCGCAATTGCTTGACGCCGTTCAACCCGCATATCCTGCAAGGGCCGGAAGTGATGATCGCGGCGGCTAGAAAAGCCTTTGACGATGACGGGCGGCTGGTTAACGAATTCTCGACCAAATCGCTGACCAAACTAATGGATG
>JAGLUD010000072.1 GCA_023134935.1 Paracoccaceae bacterium
ACTGCGCACATCAGGTCATTCTGAAACTGGAACAGCTGGGCCTGATTGTTGGGTAAGAATTGAATCTCGCACAACGAGGAGGGGCGTAGCCATCAGGTCTTCGCCCCCTCGCCTCAGACCGGTAGTATTGTCGTTGATTTTATTTCCTCCATCGACAGTAACGCCGTGACGTTGAATATTTTCACCTTGGAAATCAACGCCTGATAAAACACATCATATGCCTTGGCGTTTTCTACACGCACCTTCAGGACATAGTCGATGTCGCCCGCCAGACGGTGGGCTTCCAGAACTTCGGGGCGCTCTTGTAAGGTGGCCAAAAACTGCGCCTGCCACTCGGCATCGTGTTGGGAGGTTCGCACTAGCACGAAGAAACAGGCATCCAGCCCCAAGGCTTCGGGGTCGAGCAAGACGGTCTGGTTTTTAATCACACCCGCGGCCTTCAATTTGCGGATACGATTCCATACTGGCGTCTTGGATGACCCTACTTTTCGGGCGATTTCATCCAAAGAAAGCGAAGCGTCCGCTTGTAACTGTTTGAGGATGTTCCGATCCAGGGCATCAATGCGGGCTGTCATTTCGATCTCCGTTCCATTTTGGAAAATTTTCGCAAGTAACTTCGATTTTGCGCGAAATATTTCTTATATACCTGCGCCACTAGCAATATATCGGAAGAATATTCTATATTTAACATGATCGCAACGCAAAACAGCAAGCATTCAAACGGAGACGTGAATATGACCGCCACCCATACCCCGAAAGTCGTCTCAGCCAAAGGTGCCAACGATGGGCACACCGTCTATCTAACTTCATGTGATGCTTGGAGCCGTGATATTTCAGTGGCAGAACTGCTGACCGAAGACGACTTCGACTGGCGTCTGGCTTTCGCGCGACGCTTGCGTGAAGTGGTCGGCGCTAAGCTAACGAATGCCCGCGCAGGCGCGCAAGGCTTCCCAGAACTCGCAGCTTGAATCCCGAAGGACCGTAGCCATGACGAACGAAGCAACAGCACAAATTATAACAGCCAATGACCTGCTAAGCGGAGAAGTCGTTTACCTGTCAGATGCAGGCAAATGGTCCCCCGAACATGGCGATGCGGCGCTGCTTGGCAACGTTCAGGCAGATGCGCGATTGAGCGAGGTGCAAAAGAGCGACCCGTCAGTCGTCGGTCCTTATTTGGCCGGCGCGACGCAGCGCGATGACGCCCCCTCGCCCATCCACTTTCGCGAGGTTTTTCGCACCAAAGGCCCGTCAAACCGGTTTTTGGGCAAACAAGCCCACGCCGTTTGATATCCGCCCAATCCGGAGCACGAAAATGTACAATTACACCATGTTCGACAAGGATTTCGTTGCCAACCGCGCGGCACAGTTTCGCGATCAGGTACAACGACGCATTGATGGTTCGTTAACCGAGGATGAATTCAGGCCGCTGCGTCTGATGAACGGTTTGTACATGCTGCTACACGCCTACATGCTGCGGGTCGCCATTCCGTATGGCACACTTAGCACCGCACAAATGCGAGCGTTGGCGGACGTCGCGGATCGTTGGGATAAGGGTTACGTCCATTTCTCCACGCGGCAGAACATCCAGTTTCACTGGCCACATTTGCAAGATGTTCCCGATATTCTCGAGGCGTTGGCGAAGGTCGATATGCATGCGATCCAGTCCTCTGGGTCGTGCATCCGGTCTATAACTTCGGACCACTTCGCAGGTGCCGCTGAAGACGAGGCGGAAGACCCGCGGCCAACAGCTGAATTCGTGCGCCAATGGTCGACTGACCATCCCGAATTCGCGTTTCTTCCGCGCAAGTTCAAGGTTGCTGTCACAGGCAGCAAGCATGACCGTGCGGTTACGAAATTGCACGACATTGGCCTGACGCTGGTTCGCAATGCGACGGGTGCGGCGGGATACGAGGTGTCAGTTGGCGGCGGTTTGGGCCGCACGCCTATGATTGGGAAAGTGTTGCGGGAATTCCTGCCGCGCGCCGATTTGTTGGCGTATCTTGACGCGATCCTTCACGTCTATAACCGGATCGGGCGGCGCGATAACAAGTACAAAGCCCGTATCAAAATCACGTTGCACGAAAACGGGATTGACGAAATTCGCCGTCAGGTCGAAAATAACTTTAAACTGCAACGGGCACGTTTCGACGGTAGCGATCAAGATATATTTGCCCGCATTGAGGGCGATTTCGAACCGCCAGTATTCAAGCAAGCGTCAATCGGCGGGTATGAAGCCACGCGTAACGACGACCCGTTGTTTCGTTCGTTTACCGATACGAACCTGCACCCGCATAAAAACACTGACTATACGATCGTCACCGTTTCGTTGAAGGCACACGGCGCGACGCCAGGCGATGCAAGTTCGGCGCAGATGCGTGCACTGGCCGATATTGCGCAAGAATGGAGCCACGGCGAGCTGCGCGTCAGCCACGAGCAAAACATAATCTTGCCCCATGTCCACAAAAGCGACCTGCCTTCGGTTCACAAGGCTTTGCGTAACGCAGGGCTGGCTACGGCCAATATTGGTCTGATTTCTGATCTGATTGCTTGTCCCGGGATGGATTATTGCGACTTGGCCACCGCGCGGTCGATCAATGTCGCGCAAGGTATCGCCACGCGGTTTGACGAGCTGAAACTGGAACATGAAATCGGCCATCTGAAGCTGAAGATTTCAGGCTGCATCAACGCGTGTGGACACCACCATGTCGGGCACATCGGAATTCTGGGTTTGGAAAAACGCGGCGTTGAAAGCTATCAGATCACGCTTGGTGGTGATGGCACTGAAACCGCCGCTATCGGTAAGATCATTGGGCCAGGCTTCAGTGCTGATGAAATACTTCCCGCGATAGAACGTCTTATCGCGGCCTATCTGGACCTGCGTCTGGATGCATCCGAAATATTCCTGACGGCATTTCGCCGTCTGGGACCAGCGCCTTTCAAAGCCGCCATTTATACAGACGAGGTAAAGAACCATGCCGCTTGAGAACCCTATTACATCCGTATCCGACCGCGTGGCGGAGCTGAATCACCGTTACCGCGACCAAGACACATCCGATGTGCTGCGCCACGCGCTACACGATCCGATGATCGGGCCCATCGCGTTGGTTTCTTCGTTCGGGGCGGAGGCGGTGGTGTTGTTGCATATGATCTCGGCCATTGATCCAACTACGCCGGTGATATTCATCGACACGAAGATGCTGTTCGCAGAAACGCTAGATTACCAGCTTAAGTTGACGCAAGAACTCGGGTTAACCGACGTTCGACGCATCAGCCCAACACGCGAGGCTGTGTTCTTGCGGGATTCCGAAAATCTAATGCATCTGCATGATCGTGACGCTTGCTGTGCGTTGCGGAAATCCGAACCGCTGGAGGGTGCGCTCGCGGGGTTTGACGCGTGGATCAGCGGCAGAAAACGGTTTCAGGGCGGTCAACGCACAACGCTTGAGCTGTTCGAGACTGATGACGACCTGCGCGTCAAGATCAACCCCCTCGCCCATTGGAGCCGTGAAGATGTGGCGGATTACATTGCCGCGAACAACCTGCCGCGGCACCCGTTGGTTGCAAAACGCTACCGTTCGATCGGGTGTTCGCCTTGTACGACCCCAGTTGGTACGGGCGAAAATGATCGGGCTGGGCGCTGGCGCGATGACGACAAAATCGAGTGTGGCATTCACTTTGCCAGCGACGGCTCCGCTCAACGCGCACCAGCTAATGTGATCGTAAACGATGAAGGGTTCGCGCCTGAACATTGGCGTGGCGAATTTTCGTCCTTCGATGATCTGGGCAACATTTCCGAGGCGCAAAAAGCCGCGCTGGCTGTGGATCTATCAAATGTTGCTGACGCAGCTGCGCTATTGCCGTGGATCGACCAGATTGACCTGATCCGCGTCGAGTTTCCGGTGTTTTCGGATGGTCGGGGGTTTTCGCTAGCACGGCAGTTGCGCTTGCTCGGTTATCAAGGCCGTCTGCGCGCCAAGGGCCATGTTTTGGCTGATCAATACGCGATGGCGCGACGCTCCGGGTTCGACGAAGTCGAGATCGACCAAGGCCTTGCTGAACGTCAACCCGAGGCACAATGGCTCGCTCGGGCTGACTGGCAAGCGCGCGACTATCAACAACAATTTCACCAATGTGCCTGACATCTAGATACACGGGAATACTAAAATGAACGACCAAAGCCCCTTACAAACGGTCGACGCTATCAAAGCTGCGCGTCTGCCGGACGCACAGGCCGTTACCGCAGTTACGCATTGGTCGGAGCGCCTGTTTTCGTTTCGCGTGACACGGCCACGTTCACTGCGGTTTCAATCTGGCGAGTTTGTGATGATCGGGTTGATGGGCGAGAATGGCAAACCACTGTTGCGCGCCTACTCCATCGCGTCACCCGCATGGGATGACGAGTTGGAGTTCTACTCGATCAAGGTTCAAGGCGGGCCGCTAACCTCCCGTTTGCAACATATTCAGGTTGGTGACGAAGTGATCATCCGCCCGAAACCAGTCGGAACGCTAGTGCTGGACGCGCTGTTGCCGGGGAAACGTCTTTATCTGGTTTCCACCGGAACCGGCATTGCCCCCTTTGCGTCGCTAGCGCGGGATCCCGACATTTACGAACGCTTCGAACAGGTTATTCTGACCCATACAACGCGCGACGTTGCGGGGCTGGCCTACGGTCAGCAACTCGTGAAGGACATTCTTTCGGATCCGCTGGTTGGCGAGGAAGCGCGCGATAAGCTGTTGTATTATCCGACCACGACAGGCGAAGTTTCCACCAATATGGGGCGCCCGACCGATCTGCTGAGTTCTGGCAAACTCGCCGCTAGTCTGGGGTTGCCTGATCTGGATGTTACGACGGATCGTATAATGATTTGTGGGTCCATCGGGCTTAATCAGGATATGAAATTGATAGCAGAGGCCGCTGGTCTTGAAGAGGGTTCCAATAGTCAACCGGGCAAATATGTCGTTGAAAAAGCGTTTGTGGGGTAACAAACACAAGCCCACTACTGAGATTGCAATTGACCTGAATCATTTCGAAATGGCAGGGTCGAGGCTAAAGTTCGGCCTCGATCCAACTCACAAGGGTGCTGTCATGCAAGAAATCTTTGAAAAGCTGCGAAATATCACGAATGACAAAACGCTGAACCCTGCGCAGAAAGCACGGTATTTGTCGCTTGAAGCGGAAAACATGCTGCCCTACCCCGATTTGGATTCGGAAACTGCCGAGGCTCTGCAGCAACGGGTGATTTGTGACATGTACGAGGGGCACGCGCCCTATAAACCGCGATATGTTTTGCCTGATTACAGTATCGTATTGAAGAATGGCAGTGAATATCTGGAGCTGTCAGCCCCCGAAACGCTGGACGAGGCGATCAATACGTTGATGATTGCCTATCATCATGTGCCGTCCGTCACGGGGATTCCGGTATTTATCGGACAGCTTGACGATCTGCTGTTGCCGTATTGTGAAGGCGTCAGCGACGATGATCTTTACCGGAAGATTAAACTGTTCTGGCGATATCTGGACCGCGTGCTGCCGGATGCCTTCATGCACGCCAACATCGGGCCGACGGATAACCGTGTTGCCCGCACAATTTTGCGCGTCGATGCCGAGCTGAAGCAGATCGCGCCAAACCTGACGTTCAGGTATGACCCCGAAATCAGCACCGAGCAGATATTGGCGATTGCTACAAATAACATCGTTGAATGCTCGAAACCGCATATCGCCAATCACCCGATCCACGCCAAACTGTTTGACGAGCGAGGATATGGGATTGTTAGCTGTTACAATGTTCTGCCTGTTGCAGGTGGGGCGTCGACGTTGACCCGTGTGAACCTGAAAGAGGTCGCGCTGCGGGCGGATAACATCGAGCATTTCTTCGCCGAGGTTTTGCCGCATTACATGGAGCTGAACTTCCGTCTCACTGAGGCGCGCGTTGATTATCTGTTTAACAAATCCAACTTTTTCACCAGTTTTCTGATCGACGAGGGTTGGATGGATCGGGATCGTTTCACCGTCATGTATGGCATTTATGCGATGGCTGAGGCGGTAAACATTCTTCAGGAAAAAGACGGCCGGACAGGTCTGTATGGCTTTGACGACGTCGCCAATGAAATCGGTTATCGCATGTCAAAAGAGATGGCAAAGATTGTCGAAAACAGACCGCTAGAGAACGTCTGGCGCGGGCGTGCAATGCTGCACAGCCAAGCGGGTATCAGCATTGACGAAGGTGTGACGCCGGGTGTGCGTATTCCGTATGGTACAGAACCTGATCCGGTTTCGCATGTGTTGGCGTTAGCGCCGCATCACCAATATTACAGTTCAGGTATCAGTGAGATTCTGACGGTGGATGAAACGATCAAGAACAACCCCGAAGCAATGCTGCAACTGTGCAAAGGTGCACTTGAAAGCGGGTTTCGGGAGTTCACCGCCAATGTCGCCAGCAATGATCTGGTCCGCGTGACCGGATACATGGTTCGGCTGTCGGATATTGCGAAGTTCAAGGAATGCAAAGGCTCGCGGACCAATACGACGGCTTTGGCGAGCGAGGCCGCCGATGTGACCGGAATACTTGATCGAAAACCACGGGTGGTAGGCAATGAACTCTCTGCTGGCTACGGTCAATAAAATCCTCACCTACTCCGTCGTGGATGGGCCGGGGAACCGGTTGGTGATCTTCTTGCAGGGATGCAATTTCAATTGCTCGACCTGCCACAATCCCTACACTGTTGGTGTGTGCGATCACTGCGGCGATTGCATTCCGGCCTGCCACGTCGATGCGCTGGCAATGGTTGACGGGCGGGTTGTGTTCGATCCGACCGCGTGCGACCAGTGCGACGCCTGCCTTCATATATGCCCTATCAGCGCCAGCCCGATGGTACAGCAGGTTAGCGTTGCCGATATTCTGGATATCGCGCGCAAAAACAGACCGTTCCTGAGCGGCATCACTGTCTCTGGCGGTGAGGCGACGTTGCAATTGAAATTCGTCATAGCATTATTCAAGGCGGTCAAGGACGACCCTGCCCTGAATGGGTTGACCTGTTTTGTCGATACAAACGGCCATTTGGGGGCGCAAAGTTGGGAACGTTTATTGACGGTAACCGACGGGGTTATGCTGGACATCAAGGCGTTTGACCCAGCCACCCACCATGCGCTTACCGGGCAAGATAACGCGAAGACGTTGAAGGCAGCCAAGATTGTGCGCGATGCGGGTAAGCTTTATGAATTGCGGTTTCTCGCGATACCCGGCAAGACGGATACCGAACGCGAAGTTGCAAAGCTGACCGACTTCGCCCTGTCGCTAGGTTCCGATGTGCGTGTCAGGCTGAACGCCTTTCAGCACCACGGCGTGCGGGGCGACGCGCTGGAATGGCCTAAAATGACGGAAACGGGCGTGAACAAGATCGCGGAGCATCTGCGAAAGGCTGGAATATCCGAGGTGATCACGCCTGCATTATACCTGTAGGTCCATAACTGGTGTGCCGTGATGCGCGGATAAGTTAGTAACTTACCTGCATCACATAGTTCTATAATATGGTATTTCATTAATACTACGGTGATATCTCTAACATCGTAACGTTCTGTGAGGACATCAAATTGCCAGCCGACCTCTCCGTATTGCTTCTAGCCATTGTCGCTGGTGCCACACTTCAAGTCGGCGTTGGGGTCGGCTTCAGCATTGTTGTAGCACCAATAATGATGGTCTTGCTTGGCACCGCCACAGCTGTGCCCGTTCTGTTGATGCTTAACACGCTGGTTTCAGCGGCAGCTATTGATATACGGATTTGGTCAACTGGCCGCACGTTGATCAGTAATGCTATATTCGGGTGCCTTGCCGGAATCTTCCTAGGCTTGTTGGTCTACCCCTATCTATCGGAGCAGGTAGTTCTGTCGTTAACCGCTATCCTGCTGCTTATCGGTGTAGTCTCAACATTAATTCCGATGAAATCCAACATTAGCATTTTCGGGTACAGGGCCGTATCGGGCTTATCCGGCTTGGCGACTGTGTGGGCTGCGACTCCGGGTCCGTTAATGATGTTCGGACTTTTGGCGATTGGGCGGCCCGCACACGAAGCACGCAAGCTGGTTCAACCGATCGCGCTTATTGCTTACGGCGTGGCGTTCGCGTTGCATATAATGACTGATTGGCAAACCTTCGCCAGTGCTGCCGGATTACTGCCATTTGCGCTGGCCGCTGGTGTCGGCAGCCTTCTAGGGCGGCTAATCGGGCCAAGACTACCACAAAAGACGATCACCAACACAATTCGCGTGATCTCAATTCTCGCCTGCGTAGTACTGTTCCGCCGCGCATATTTGATGGGTTAAGAACGATGAAGAATAACATTTCGATCGAGGAACGACTTAAACACTTCCCCCGCACGCGCCTGATGACGGCAGAGACCCCTGTTGAACGTCTGGATCGGATGTCGGATCTACTTGGCGTTGATCTATGGCTCAAGCGCGACGACCTGACCGGACTTGGACTTGGCGGAAATAAAAACCGACAGTTAGAGTTTTATTTTGGCGAAGCGCTGACGCAGGGAGCGGATACAGTTCTTATCACTGGCGCAGTGCAGTCGAACTTTGTCCGCTCCGTTGCTGCGGCTGCCGCGCGCCTCGGCCTCAAGTCGGTGCTGCAACTAGAAGAGCGTGTGCCAGACATGAGCGCGGAATATTACAGCTCCGGCAATGTGTTTTTGGGGAAAATACTTGGCGGTGAACACCTAAGCTATCCGGTTGGGGACGATGAGGTCGGCGCAGATAATGCTTTGCATAAACGTGCTAATGAGCTGCGAGCCGAAGGGCGTTCTCCCTATGTTATCCACCTTGGCATTGATCACCCACCGCTGGGTGCGCTGGGATATGTCGTCGGCGCAGCGGAGCTGAGTCGGCAGGTCAGTGATTTCGACGTGGCTGTGGTGCCATCTGGTAGTGGGGCAACGCACGCCGGTTTTCTGACCGGATTGCGTCTGAGTGGCCAGGCGGCACCGGTTTACGGTATCTGCGTAAGGCGTGATCGCAATCAACAGGACGCTCGGTTGAAAACTGTGTTGAAGAAACTAGCTGAAATGGTCGATATAGACCCTGACGTCACGCAGAACGACATTCTTACATGGGACGGCGCACTAGCGCCTGGCTATGGCATAGTTGGTAGCACGACTCGTGATGCGCTGACATTGATGGCGCAAACCGAAGGCATATTTCTGGACCCGGTCTATACCGCAAAAACCTTCGCGGGACTTCTGGGATTGCTAAAAGAGGGGTGCATTCAACCGGGGCAAAAGGTTGTCATGTTGCACACCGGCGGCGT
>JAGLUD010000073.1 GCA_023134935.1 Paracoccaceae bacterium
TCCTACCCGCACCCAGATTGGCGGTTATATTACTTTGCGTTCCTGCTGGTGTTTTACCTGTTCATGACATGGGGCAGTGAAAAAGTGTTTAACCGCATCTCCAAACGCCTGTCCCACGGGCAGGCCACAGTGGGGGCGGGCTCATGAGCTGCTATGACACCCTAACCGACTACGGCCTGCGCTCCATCGGTATTGGCGAGCGTCTGCTGCCCAAGACTGACATCACATTATGTGACCAGTTTGTCCTGATCGGCTCCGGCATGA
Source organism: Paracoccaceae bacterium (assembly GCA_023134935.1). Lineage (GTDB taxonomy): Bacteria > Pseudomonadota > Alphaproteobacteria > Rhodobacterales > Rhodobacteraceae > NORP23. The sequence goes on from JAGLUD010000073.1 coordinate 265, forward strand.
TCTGGAATGTCTACTTCGCGGTCTTCGCCATGCTCTTGGGCTTTGGCATCGCCACCTTGGTTGCGGTCGGCAAGGCCAGCCAAAACCCGTGGGCTGCCATCCCCGCAAAAGCCTTCATCTTCGTATTTCGGGGCTCTCCGCTGTTCATCCAGTTCTTCCTCGCCTACGAGATATTTGTGTTAATCCCCAAGGTCGGTATCGACATCAACCTTGGTTTCGCAACCATCACCGCCGAGACGCGGTGGCTAACCAAAGCATGGCTCGGCGCAGTGATTGTACTGTTCCTGAACACCTCCGCCTATTCCGGCGAGATTTTCTACGGCGCCCTTCGCGCAATCCCCAAAGGTGATATAGAGGCTGCTGACGCCTTCGGCATGTCAGGCTTCCGCAAGTTCCGCCGCATCATCTGGCCGGCAATGCTGCGCCTCGCGTGGCCGAGCTACACCAACGAAGCGATCTTCATGTTCCACGCAACAACGCTGGTGTTCTTCTCGGGATTCCCTGCATGGCGGCAATCCGGCGATGCGCTGTATTACGCAAGCTACTTCGCTGACAAAACCTTCAACCCGTTCGTGTCCTATCCGATCATCGCGCTTTACTTCGTCAGCTTTACACTGCTGATCATCGCGCTGTTTGGTTGGGGAAATAAACGCCTGAACCGCCACATCGCGCCAGAACAGAAAATCAAGTTCCGGTTCAAACCGCAATTCATCCGCTAGAACGGAACCTTTGCGGTAAACACCATCTCCGCGCCACCAACCGGATGGCGCAACGCCAGCTCTTCAGCATGAAGCTGTAAACGGTCCGCCGCCATCAACGCCGCATCATCCGCATGTAACCTATCGCCCAGTATAGAGTGCCCGATCGCCATCATATGCACCCGCAACTGGTGTGTTCGCCCTGTCTTGGGATGCAGACGAACCCGCGTAGCCTCCGCCTCGCGCTCCAACACTACCCAATCAGTTTGCGAGGGCTTGCCCGTTTCATGACAAACTTTTTGCCGCGGCTTATTCGGCCAATCCACGATCAACGGCAGATCGATATGCCCGCTATCCTCGGCCATATGCCCCCAAACCCGCGCGACATATGTCTTGCGGGTCTGGCGTTTTTCGAACTGCATTCCAATATGCCGCTGCGCCGCCTTGGTTCGGGCAAACACCATCACGCCAGACGTAGGAACGTCCAGCCGATGCACCAACAGTGTATCGGGGTAAATGTCGCGCAGGCGGGTCTCAAGGCTGTCTTTATGCTCCTCCAACCGCCCCGGCACCGACAAAAGTCCCGAAGGTTTGTTGACGATCAGAAGTTCGTCATCACGGTGGATAACCTCTATTGGATCATCGGAAGGTGCGTAGATAAATTCGCGACTCAAATCAGCGGCACGAAAGGCACACCACAAGCACTGGTCAAGGCCAGAATTCCGAACAGGATAGCGAGGCGGGCGATTTTCATGGTATTTCTCCGAGTTAGATTTGCGGCATATCTATGCCACACCATCGATCTGCAACGCAAGCGCATGTACGCGTTCCTCAAGTTCCGACTTCAGCACAGCATAAACCGCCCGTTGTCGCGCAACCCGCGAAAGCCCGTTCATGTCGGCAGATTTCATCACCACCTTGAAATGTGTCTCGCCACCCTCAATATATCCACCATG